>CAILMA010000348.1 GCA_903835145.1 uncultured Bacteroidota bacterium | reverse complement strand
GTCAAAGTGGCGGTGTTGCTTCAACCTATCAGCAAAAACGTCTGCCGGCTCATCAATTGTCAATGCGCCAAACAAAGATTTCCACGAATTATCCTTTGATTTTTTTGTCGTTTTCATAGACTTTGAAAGCAGAGCAATGAGCTCCAGTTTATTGTTGGGGCTCAGGTTTTTCAGTAATTTAAAATAGCTGTCAATCAAATTTGAATTCATCTCAGCTGCTTTCATTTTTGTTTTTATATTTACTACGAAGATAAGAAAAACTCAATTTAGTTTCTAAAGGCGATATTGCCGGTGTAGACAATAATGCAATTAAAATTGTATTCTTATTCTGTGCTTGCTGTTCCAGCTTTTTCGGGTCTCAAATACCACGACAAAGTTATAAAAATGGTCTGCATCACTGGGCCTGCGATTTCTTTTATGCTGTAGTCGCCACAAGCAAGATGGGATATGAGCGCACCAGTCATGGTGAAAAAGAATCCGGCGTAAGCCCATTCTTTTACAATCTTAAATCCGGGTACCAGAACAGCTACCACACCAAGCAGCTTCCAAACACCAATGAGCCTGATAAAATACAACGGATAGCCAAGATGGGTGGTCATTTCGGCCATCTCTTTTGTGAGTAATATTTGTTGTATGCCACTTGCTAGCATTCCAAATGCGAGTAGAGCCGTAGCTATCCAATAGATGATTTTGTTTCTTTTTGCCATGGTAGGTTATTTTAGTTTGCTTATAATTTCTTCAAGTCTGTTGTGTGCCCAGTTAATGCCCTGTGCGAATGGCATTTTGAGCCCCTGATCCCTTGCCGCGACCGATTGATAAACGACTTGCATACGCAGCTTGCTGGTGCCTTCCGTGACCGCTTCAGATTCGTAAGTTTCCAGTTGCACGCCGAATGGTGTTTGCTCCATTTCAAACGTTCTGATGATTTTCTGATTTGGCAAAAAAGTGTGTATCACACCATTGGCCCGCATTACCACTATCCCTTGTGCGTTTGAAGTTTCAATTTGGTAGCTGCCATGTGGTTTGCTTTCCAATTTCAGCACTTTTGTACCCATCCATTGTGCTACCAGTTCCGGCTCTGCATAAGCCTTAAAGAGGAGCGAAAGTGGCAGGTCAAAATCTCTCGTAATTATGATTTCCTGCTTGCCCTCTTCGGCTGTTATTTTTGTTTTTGGTTCCATGTTACAGGTTTTTTGTCTGGTGTTCTTTCATTAAGGTTTCAAGTGCATTAAAACGGTCGTCCCACATTTTGCGGAATGGCTCTATAAAATCGGCGACTTCTTTCATTTTTTTAGCACTTATGTAGTAGTAAATTTCTCTGCCATTTTGCTGTTGCTCAAGCAGTTCACATTCTGTAAGTATTTGCAAATGTTTGGATACTGTAGGTCTTGCGGTGTCGAAGTTAGCAGCAATGGCGCCAGCGGTCATACCCTGTGTAGCCACCAAAAGCAGTATCGCCCTTCGGGTAGGGTCGGCAAGTGCCTGAAAAACATCGCGCCTCAAATTCATCGTGTAGTTATTTGACTACAAATATACGTGTAGTTATTTAACTTCATAATTTTTCTTTCTTTTTTTCTGGCGAATGAATGGGAGAGATGAATAGGGTGGACCTATATTTATGTTTACACGCCGCGAGTGCAGATTGTATTTTATTTTTTATTCAAGGCAAATTTAAAAATGGAAAAGTTTGGGAAAATGCTATGTAGTTCAACTTTACCGTTGAAAAATAGGCAGTAGTTCTTGGTATCCCTATGTCCCCCGCCTTAGAGCAAGGTTTACCTGGCGCCATCAAAAATGGCACGCTGTTACTTATTGCTGATTTATATTATTCCCATACAGTTTTGCAACTTGCCGGCCATACCTGTTTTCTTCCCATTGCTGTCGTATTCTTATCATTTTAATGAGGAAGGGAATAAGAAAAATCAATTCACCACCCAGATTAACAACTGTTGAAGTAGAGCCATTGAAGCTCGTTTTTGTCACCCATGGGCCGGTTATCATTTGGTACACGCTCATTGCAATTTCAACAAAGCCAAACGCAATAGCCAGTTTTATCGCCCAATCTTGCTCAGAAAGTATAGCTATTGCTGTTGCTCCCTTTACGCAAATCATTAGGAAACTGAAAACCCAGAGGAGTGATAACAAGTTTGATGTTTGAATACTATAGCTGCCAAAGGAGGGGTTAAGCCCGAAAAGCAAAGTGACGAGCCAGCCCAAAACGTCAACCGAACAAAAAATCGCGAAAACCCAGCAGAAAAACCTGATCCACTTTGGTATCATGTACTTTCTCGGTACTGCTAACGGGTCATAGATGTCTTCAAATATGCTGGGTTGGTTATCCTGATTCATCTCTCAAAAGTGTTGAGCAGACAAAATAATAAACTATTTTAGATCAGAGGTTAATTTCTATATATATTTTTGTACACCGCCGAGTTTGCTGAACTACAGCTGTCCAAGGCCTTGCGTTTTAGATAGAAGCTAAAGCTTCCAGTTTGGCCGCTCAAAGTGACAGGTGTACCCTCCGGGGTGTTTTTGTAAATAATTCTGATGCTCAGCTTCCGCGTTCCAGAAGTCAGTCGCCGGCACTACTTCAGTCACTATTTTCCCGGGCCATTTTCCAGAGGCTTCCATTTCGGCTATCAACGTTAGAGCCGTATCGCGTTGGTTTTCGTTAATGTAGAAAATTGCCGATCGGTAAGAAGTTCCCCTGTCATTCCCCTGCCGGTTCCGGGTAGTAGGGTCATGTATCTGAAAGAAATATTCAAGCAGTTTGCGGTAAGAGATTATAGAAGGGTCAAACGTAATTTCTATACCCTCGGCATGGGTTCCGTGGTTTCGGTAAGTGGCATTGCGCACATCGCCACCGGTGTAGCCCACCACCGTACCAGTAACACCCGGTTGATGCCTGATCAGCTCTTCTACTCCCCAAAAGCACCCGCCCGCAAGAATGGCTTTTTCAACGCTCATACTATGTATTTTTTGCACGATAAAGGTAGGATAGAAAACGCTTAGCGCTATCGTTAAATATAAATCGCAAGGCGATAGGGCTATTGAAAGAAGCAATATAAATAGGTGGCTGCGGAACCAGATTTGAACCTGTGTCCGCGGCGGCGGATAAGAGCCCGCCTAAACACACAAAAAGCAACCCAATTGACTGCTTTTCATCTGGTTGGTAGATGCAATGGTTTCGTTGTCGAGCCTTTTGAAGAAATTCTGAGCGATTTATGAAGTGCTAAATCAACCTGCTCGTCGAACATTGACCTTCAGCCTACAATTCAGGAAGCATTTGCTTCCGAAAAAAAACAGTTCGAAGGAAACCCTTCGAACTGTTTTTATATAATATTTATTTGAATGTTGTTGCCTTACTTCAGCCCCCTATTCTCCAGCATTGGCTCTATTTTGGGCTCATGGCCCGTAAAATCCCTGAACATCTGGGAAAGATCGCGGGAGTTACCTCGGGAGAGTACAATGTCGCGGAAGCGATCACCGTTTTCGCGGGTTAGGCCGCCATGGGTTTTGAACCAGTCGAATGCATCATCGTCCAGCATTTCTGTCCAAAGGTAGGCGTAGTAGCCTGCGGCGTAGCCATTGCTCCAAATATGAAGGAAGTAGCTGCTTCGGTAGCGGGTAGGCACCTGTGGCAGGTCAAGGTGAGTGTCTTTGAGTGCCTGGGCTTCAAATTTATCAATATCCTGCTTTGGGCTGCCGGGGGCAATTTTGTGCCACTGCATATCCAGGTCTGCGGCACCGAGTATTTCGGTGAGGGAGTAACCTTCGTTGAAGGTAGCTGCTTTCTTTATCTTGTCAACAAGTGCCTGTGGCATGGGCGCACCGGTTTTGTAGTGCGTGGCATAGTGTTTGAACACCTGCGGGTCCATAGCCCAATGTTCGTTAAACTGCGACGGGAACTCCACAAAATCCCTTGCGGTATTGGCGCCGGATATGCTGGGGTACTGCTGGCTGGCAAAAATACCGTGCAGGCCATGCCCAAACTCATGGAACATAGTGGTAACATCGCCGTAACTGATCAAAGCGGGTTCGCCTTCTGCCGGTTTTGTAAAATTACATACATTATAGATCACAGGTTTTGTACCGAGGAGTTTTGACTGCACCACGAGATTATCCATCCAGGCGCCACCGTTCTTATTGTCGCGTTGAAAGTAGTCGCAGTAAAAGAGGGCCATTGAGGTGCCATCTTTATCAAAAACCTCGAACACGCGGACATCTTTCTGGTATACCGGAATGTCTTTGCGCTCCTTGAAGGTAATGCCATAAAGCTGGTTGGCAGCATAAAATATGCCATTTTGCAATACGTTGAATACTTCAAAGTAAGGCTTTTCTTCGTTTTCGTCAATATTAAATTTAGCCTTGCGCACCTGCTCAGAGTAGAAATCCCAGTCCCATGGCTGCAGTTGAAACCCGCCCTTCTGTTGGTCTATCAGGGCTTGAATCTCAGCAGCTTCGCCCTTGGCTTTAGCTGTGGCGGCCGGTATGAGCTTGCTGAGGAACTGATCTACCGCCTCAGGTGTTTTGGCCATCTGGTCCTGTAGCTGCCATGCTGCAAAGTTAGGCAGGCCAAGCAGTTTGGCTTTTTGCGA
The DNA here is from genome assembly GCA_903835145.1 of uncultured Bacteroidota bacterium. Classification (GTDB taxonomy): domain Bacteria; phylum Bacteroidota; class Bacteroidia; order Chitinophagales; family Chitinophagaceae; genus Flavipsychrobacter. Next base: position 1,730 of record CAILMA010000348.1, on the reverse strand, counting down.
CCTGATTTCGGCTATACGGGCTATAGTTGCGCGGGTGTCGTTGCTATCGTTTTTCTCCGCACGGTTCCAGGAGGCTTCAAATAATTTCTGCCGTGTAGCCCGGTTTTTCAGGCTTTTCAGTGCAGGCTGCTGGGTAGTATTTTGTAGCGATATTTTCCACTTGCCATTCATACCTGCGGTTTTTGCGGCAGTTGCGGCGGCAGCAAGTTCGCCTGGTGAGAGGCCATCGAGTTCTGTGCTGTCAGTTATCACGAGCGCCCCGGCCTTGTTTGCCGCATTAAGCTGGTTGGTATATTTGGCGCTGAGTGAGGCCTCTTCGCCATTAATAGCTTTAAGGGTCACCTTGTCAGCGTCTGAAAGGCCGGCGCCCGCTATCTTAAATTTGAGGTAGTAATATTCTGTAAGTCTTACAGATTCGGAATCCAATTTAAGCTGGGCGCGCTCGTTATAAATAGTTTCCACCCTTTTAAACAGCTTGGTATTCAGGTAAATAGCATCTGTGTTGGCCGTCAATTTAGGCGCTATCTCCTCGTTAAGTTTTTGTAAAATGGTGTCGAAATTGGCTTGCACGAGTAAATTGAATACACAATTCACCCTGCGAAGCAGCAAACCGCTTTTTTCTAAAGCTACAAGGGTATTTTCAAAGGTGGGCTTTTCCGTATTATCCGCAATTTTCACTACTTCAGCTTGTTGCGTTTTGATTGCGGCCTCAAATGCCGGTTTGAAATCAGTGGATTTCAAATGGTCAAAATCAGCGGTCTGAAACGGCAGTTTGCTATCGCTGTAGAAGGGGTTTGATGCTGCCAATGTATCCATATTATTTGCGGACTGTCCGCCTATATTATTACAAGAGGCTGTCATAGCCACCATACCCACCAAAGGTAAGAATAAACGTAATTTCATATGTGGTTTCGCTATTAGATTATCGAAGGAGATAAAGGTATTTGAATACCGGCAAATATTGAACTTTTATGGGGGTGTTTTTTGGGGGAGTTATCAGACTGATTTAGATTGCAAATAACTATACGAGCCGCAGGAACTGCGATAGCGCCGATGTTGCCTGCGGCGGATAAGGGCTTGAAATGCTTTCCTTCCGTTGTAACAAGACTCTTTTAGAATAGGCTTGAATATTGTTACAGTTAAGTTAATAACACCTTTATTTTCTCAAATCTTAAAATAGTTTTGGTGGGGTAGTTTTACAACCTTACTTTTGCACCCACATCGCGAGATAGAGCAGCGGTAGCTCGTCGGGCTCATAACCCGAAGGTCACAGGTTCGATCCCTGTTCTCGCTACACTACAGGGAAATACAGCTAAAATGTTGTATTTCCTTTTTTTATGCCCGCTCACGGCATTATCAATACAAATTTATATTGTATAGTTTTCAATTCTGGTTTAAAAGTTGGGGATAGACAATAAATTTGCTTTAAAAAAGGTTCGATCCCTGTACTTTGCAATATCCATTGGCAAGCCCATTACAAACGCTGTCTGGGCTGGTAATTTCTTAAATGTTGGTCTGGCTGACGGTAAGGTGAGGCGGTATAGTAGCAGGGATAGTTATAGCACAATATGGTTTGGATATACACTATATTTTTTAATTTATTGTAGGACTGGTTATCCCAATTTTTCCAAAATAATATATTTACGCTTATTGATTCTTACTAACTCAGTAATGAAACTGGTTTTATCGGTTGTGTTTTGTGGAGTGAGACAGTTCTCATTCCGGGAAAT
>CAILMA010000347.1 GCA_903835145.1 uncultured Bacteroidota bacterium | reverse complement strand
TGGTTCATGACATCTGGCAATCCGCGACCTTCACTACTACCAAAAACCTCTAGAGCAAAATCAAGTCGCCCTCTAAAGTCTGGAACGAGGACTTCAACTTTTGTTTGGGGTGATAAAGCTTTGGTTTGCTCTATGCACTGCACAAAATGCATTGCGCCGCCATCACGTAAATCATCACGATCAACACTCGTAATGACGACATAGTTAAGTTTTAATGCCGCAATTGTTTTGGCAAGGTTAGCTGGCTCATTAACATCAAGCGGATCAGGTCTGCCATGACCAACATCACAAAATGGGCAACGCCTTGTACACTTCTCTCCCATAATCATAAAAGTGGCGGTACCTTTGCCAAAACATTCACCAATGTTCGGGCAACTCGCTTCTTCACAAACAGTAACGAGTTTATTTTCTCGTAAGATTTTTTTTATTTCACCAAAACGTGAATTTCCAGAACTGGCGCGTACCCGAATCCAATCTGGCTTTTTTAATACCTGATCAATGGGAATAATTTTGATGGGAATACGTGATGTTTTTTCCGCAGATTTTTGTTTCTTCGTCGGATCGTAAGTAGCAATAGCGTCTTTTTTATCAGTCATTTCACTATTCTATTGGATATTTGGTGTGCTCAGTTGTTGTTGTAGTTCGCTAACCAGTGTCTTTGCAACTTCTGTTAAGTCTTTATTAACCCCTAAACTTTTCATATCAATGGTTTCTAGGTCTGGATAACCGCATGGATTAATCATTAAAAATGGTGATAAATCCATATTCACGTTCAATGCTAATCCATGATACGAACAATGTCTTGTCACCTTCAAGCCTAATGCAGCAATTTTTGCACCCACATGCTCTGAATGATTTTTGGCGCTAATATAAATACCCGGAGCACCTGGCTGTCGCTCCGCCAGAATTTGATAATGCTCCAAGGTATTAATAATGGCTTGCTCCATGCGAAAGACCAACTCCTTCACATAAATACCGAGTCGTTTTAAGTCAAATAAAAGATACAAAATGATTTGTCCATGGCCGTGATAAGTAATCTGACCGCCCCGATCCACTTGGACTAATGGGATTTCTGTATTGTGATTCAGTAAATGATTTAAGTCTCCAGCAAGGCCTAGCGTAAAAATGGGCGGGTGCTCTAATACCCAAATTTGATCTGGAGTTTGATCATCACGATGCAAGGTGAACTCTTTCATTGCATCATACGTTTGTTGATAGTCCTGTAGACCTAAATAATGAATTTCTACAGGCGGGTTCATTACAAAACAACGCTCACTAATGGGTGCGTTGATAAGGTCCGATACACCTCATCTAACTGAGTTCTACTCGTGGCATGAATCATCACCGTTAAACCCAAATAATTATTTCCTTTCGAGCTTCGCTCTTCAATCTTTGCTTCATCGAAGTTGGCGTCTAATTGATGGCAGATGTGGATTACCGCTGGTTTAAAGTCAGGGCTGTTTTTTCCCATGACTTTAATCGGAAAATCACACGGGTATTCGATAAGGGATTCCGTTTGATTATTTTGCATGCCACAAACCTATCACTGTGTCTCGTATCAGATGCAGTTTTCGATGAAAAAAATGGTCTGCGCCAGGAATGACATGGACAACAATTTCTTGTTGTTGCAACCAATCAAATACTGCCTGCAATAGAATCGTTTCATCTACCTCACCGTGAATCACAATGGTGTTTTTGGGTATGTTAGGCATATCCCATTTGCCAGCAGCACTACCAACCAATATTAATCGCTCAGGAGCCCGTCCTTTTTCAGTTAATCTCTTGGTTAAGTTGCTATTAACAAAGCTGCCAAATGAAAATCCAGCTAGTACAAATGGCAAATGCGCTACTTCACCGTGCCACGACTGCGCAGGTAATCCAAGAATCTCACCCCATGAGCTGGGTATTTGTAACCACTCTAAGATTTGCTCTAAATCATCTATTTCACCAACGCCATCATCAAAACTGCCTTGAGATTGGCCGACTCCCCTAAAGTTGGGACGCACACTGACATAACCCAACAGATTGAATGTCTTTGCTAAAGTTTGCGCAACTTTATTATCCATTGACCCGCCCAGTAATGGATGCGGATGTCCAATTAAAGCAATGCCTCTAACCTTGAAATCAGGATTGCTGCGTAGCTCTTCAGGATAATCAATGCTGACTTCGGCAAGGCCAACCTGAATCTGAATTA
>CAILMA010000346.1 GCA_903835145.1 uncultured Bacteroidota bacterium | reverse complement strand
GTATACTCGTAGGTTCCGCGGGTACTATCCTTACTATATTGATGTGTAAAGCCATGAACCGCTCCCTTAAAAATGTGTTGATTGGTTCCTTTGGTGGAGCTAAAGCTGGGCCAGCTGGTGCTGCCAAAGATGCGGGCAACTACAAAGAGATTTCGCTTAATGATACGGCCGTACTTATGGCATATGCTCAGCGTGTAATGATAATACCCGGTTACGGACTCGCTGTAGCGCAGGCGCAGCATACCTGCCACGAGCTGGAAAAAGTACTTAATGAAAAAGGTGTTGAAGTGGTTTATGGTATTCACCCGGTTGCGGGTCGTATGCCGGGCCACATGAATGTGCTTTTGGCTGAGGCCGATGTGCCTTACGAAAAGCTACTGGAAATGGAAGATGCCAATGACCAGATGGGTGGAACAAATGTGGTCTTGATACTCGGTGCCAATGATGTTGTGAACCCTGCTGCTAAAGATGATCCTTCAAGTCCGATATTCGGGATGCCAATACTTGAGGTGGAAAAAGCTGAGCATGTGATTGTGAACAAGAGAAGTATGAAGCCAGGATACGCAGGAATTGAGAATGAACTGTTTTACAGGCCTAAGACCTCTATGCTTTTCGGTGATGCCAAAAAAGTATTGCAAAATCTGGTAAGTGAGTTGAAAAATGTATAATATTTATTAGTTATTTTAATTTTCAGTTAGAAAAAGATTGAGGGAGTGAACACCGTTAAGTTTGTTAAATTTAATTGTGCGTTAAACAAATCGGGGTGTTTTGAAAAAACATCCGGAGAAAATCTAAAAAACTCTCTGGTTTTTGTTACTAAATTAAAAAGTTTATCTAAATTTATGCCATGCTAAATAAGAGAGGCAGTATTTTAATAGCAGCGATAGGAACAATTCTTTGTTTCCTGTCTGTATCATATATGTCCTGTACCAAAGTTGGGCCGAGCCCAACCTGTAATGGTGTCATTTGCGAAAATGGTGGTTATTGCGATCATGGACTTTGTGTTTGCCCTAATGGCTTTGAAGGTGCCAATTGCGGTACTGCGTCAGTTGCTAAGTTCCTCCGTACCTGGGACGTAAAACAGACTGTTACCGGAAGCGATTCGGCCTATGTTATTGGTAAAGATTCTCTTTACTCTATGTCTTTTCAGGTTTCTGCAACACCTACTACTTTCCTTATTTTTGGGTTCCTTGGCGATTCTTATTACAATAATGTTGTTTGTGTGCTGGACAGTCTGAATTCAAATGTATTTTCGCTCGATACTAACCGTAGTGTAAACATGAATTTTGATCACCTTGTTATTGAGCCTACAAGCGGCGGCACTTATGACCCGGCTACGAGCACTATCAATGCAAATCTGGTGATCAAGCACATCAACCATTCAAGCAACTGGCAGCGGGATACGCTGACCTTGAAGCTTACTCCTCACCACATTTAGTTTTTACGGATTGTTTCGGTGTAATCTTATGGCTTTTTCGCTATGTGGCATAATTATGTTAATTTGCTTAGCGATTAATGTACTATTTATGAAACTAAGACAGTCTGTTCTTATTGCACTGCTCCTTTTATTTTCCCTTCATTCAGTGGCCGGTGCCAATCCCGTCCGGAAGAAACATGTAGCAGGCAGGGCAACCGCATCGAGCCCGGCAGAGGAGAATTATGACATTAAGTACTTGAAATTCAACCTGCACCTTACTGATACTTCGGTATATGTAGCCGGTGATGTGCTTACGATGGCACAGGTCGTTGTTTCTTCCATGAGTACCTACGCATTTGAGCTCGATTCCAGCTTTACAATAGATTCTGCCAAGATTAATGGTGTGAATATGTCGGTATCGCGGGCGGGATATATTACCTCTATCAGTCTTTCTTCTCCGCTCGCGGCGGGCACTATGTTTACTGCTCAGATTTTCTATCATGGCTTGCCTCCCGGTGGGGCAGGTGGATTCTTTAATGGCATTACCCATTCTGTTACCTCACATGGCACCAACTGTGTGTTCACTATCAGCGACCCCTATGTGGCGCTCAACTGGTGGCCTTGCAAGCAGTCCATACTCGATAAAATAGACTCGGTGGATATGTTTGTGACTGTGCCAGCCGGAGTTGTTGATGGCAGTAATGGCGTGCTTGTGGGTGTGGATAGTACTACTACAACCGGCTTCTGGAAGTACCACTGGCAAACTCACTACCCAATTGATTACTACCTTATATCGGTAGCAGTAGCCAAGTATGCGCAGTATAAGTCATACTGGCACTTTACGGGCAGCACTGATTCTGTATTGATTCATAATTTCTTTTTGGATACTGCATCGTTTAACCCTGCTTACAAGGCCAATTTTGACAGCATAGGCATGTATCTCGACTATTTTTCTTCGCTTTACGGAAGGTATCCGTTCTGGAAAGAGAAGTATGGCGTATGCTATACGACCTTGCCGGGTGGTATGGAACACCAGACCATGACGACCATTGGGGTCCCCAACACCTATATAATTGCCCATGAAATGTGCCACCAGTGGTTTGGCGACCACGTAACCTACAGCACCTGGCGCGACGTGTGGCTGAGCGAAGGGTTTGCGACCTTCTCTGAGCAATTGTTCTTAAATCATTTCTGGACTCCGGCTGCTGCACTGGCACACCGGCAAACCTACCTTGGCTATGTACTTGGCGAAGGTTGCGGCATGACATCAGTAAGTGACACATTGGTGGTTGATAGTCTTTTTGACCAGCGTACAGTGTATGCCAAGGGTGCAGGTGTGATAAGGATGCTGCAATACATAGCACCATCAGACAGTATATTTTTTCAGGTCTTAAAAACTTACCAGCAGACCTATGGTTTTGGCAATGCAAATACCGCACAGTTCAAGGCGATTGCCGAGTCACTTTACGGCACCAGTCTCGATACGTTTTTCAATCAGTGGATATACGGCAAGGGGTACCCGCAGTTCAGGGTAAGCTGGGACCAGGTGGGCTCGACTGCTTACGTGAAATTGATACAGACCCGCTCCTGCAGTGCTTATCCTACTCATTTTTACACCCCGGTGGAGTTGCAGCTACATTCGGCCTCCGGAGATACCATAATTAAGGTTTATAACGCATCAGACACCCAAACCTATTTATTTGACTGGGCACCAACGATGACAGCCGTGTATCTCAATCCGGATGTTTGGACCATATGCCAGCAATTCGGTGTAATAAAACACGACACTACATTGCGTGTAGGTGCAGTGATACCTGATGAAATAAAAGTGTACCCAAACCCTACCCATAGCTACTGGCAGGTTGCTGACCTGCAGGAAGGTGTAGCATTGGCGCTATTTGACAATACCGGTCGCACGATCTGGACCGGAACCAGCAATGGCGGCAATACAACAGTACCGGGGCAGAAATTGCCTCCGGGCGACTATGTGCTGCAAATGGGTGAAGGCAATGTTAAACGAACAGTGACCCTGGTGCACTGGTAAAAAAGTACACAAAAGTTGCGCCCGGTTTTTGGCCGGGCGCTGTTATATTTCATGTGTTTTTTTCTTTGAAGATGTGGCTTTATTTGTCGGGCGTTGCATCAACGATATCTATTGTTATCGATTCCGCTTCAGAAACGTGGCTCACTTTTATTTTGAAGTCGGTAGTTGTGCCGGGCTTTACCACATCGTCGAGGGTATGTTTTTGCTTTTCAATGCTTGCGCCTTCTTTATCTTTAAAGTTGACCTGCACTTCAATATTTTTATAGGTGGTTAGGGTGGCAGTATTGGCTACCTCGCCCTCAATTACCGTCTGGTTAATCAGGTTGTTGCGAAACTCCCCGGTCACTTTCAGGAACTTTAACGGGCTTTCCTGTTCCATCTCCCCAATTGATGCTTTCTTTTCTTCGTATTTTGACGATGGGTGCTGGTTATTTGCTCCATTGTTGCATGCTGCCAGAAAGCAGCAAGCCAGTGCGGCAATCGTGAGTTTTTTCATCAAGTGTTGTTTGAGCGACAAATATAAAAAAATGATTTTAAAGGTTTCCCCAAATTTATTCGTCGGTCACGCAACTTCCACATTGGTAAAAGAGAATGTACTGCCATCGAAGAGGCCTTTATCGCTCAGCTTAAGTGCGGGTATCACAAGCAGGGCCATAAAGCTCAGCGTCATGAACGGGGCATGCAGGGTTGTGCCGAGTTCCTTTGCTTTTTTATCAACGGCGGTATAGGCTTCGGCTACTTCCCATGCATTAAGTGTGGACATAAGGCCGGCAACAGGCAGGGGCATTACCGATACGGCACCAGTTGCATCAACAACCGATATGCCTCCCTTGCAGGCTATCAGCGCATTTACAGCAGCACAAATAGCTTCGTCGGTTACGCCAACGGCGATGATGTTATGGCAGTCGTGCCCAACGGTTGATGCTATTGCTCCAGATTTCAGGTTGAAATTTTTAATAAAGGCTATCGCCGGCTGGGCATTGGGTTCATAGCGGTTCACTACGGTAAGTTTCAGAATGTCTCTCTGGGTATCACTAACAAGTTTTCCGTCGCTGATCTTTGCCGGCAATTGCAATTGGTTCGTTACAAGTTGGCCCTCCACAGCTTCTATTACTCTTATCACCGGTGCATCACCTAAAGCATTCAATACGAAATCAGCGGGAGTTTTTGGTTGAGCAGTGAAATTGTTGATAGGCTCGGTCGCTAACCATGGCAAAAGTGTTTTGCCCTGCTGTTGCATTGGCTCGCCGTTAATGTATGTAGTTTCTACGCGTAGCTCGCTTAGGTTATTAACCACTATAAAATCGGCTGGGTCGCCCACCCGCAATAAGCCTACTGGCAGTTTGTAATGAAGCACAGGATTTATGCAGGCTGCACTCAGCACATCATACAGGTCATAGCCCTTGGCGAGGCTGCGCCTTACCAGTTGGTTGATGTGGTGTAGAATAAGTTCATCAGGGTGCTTGTCATCGCTGCAAAACATTACCTTATCAGGGTGCAGGCGCAACAATGGGTGCAATGCTTCAAAGTTTTTTGCTGCGCTACCTTCCCTTATCAGTATGCTCATTCCTGCTTTTACTTTATCAAGCGCTTCATCGAGTGTAAAGCACTCATGGTCGGTAGTAATACCCGCAGCAGCGTAGGCTGCAGCTTCATTGCCCATTAGGCCGGGCGCATGTCCATCAACGGGTTTACCGGCATCGTGTGCTGCCTTTATTTTTGCAAGCACCTCCGGGTCTTTGTATAACACACCAGGGTAGTTCATTACTTCCGACAGGTACCAGATATCTTTATTCTGCATCAATTCTGCCACAGCAGCGGCATCGAGCGTGGCACCTGCGGTCTCAAATATTGTGGCAGGAACACAGGATGGCGCACCAAAAAAGAACTTGAAAGGTGATTGCTTGCTGTTTGCAATCATGTAGGCTACGCCTTCCATGCCGCATACATTGGCTATCTCGTGGGGGTCTGATACTGTTGCAACTGTGCCATGTAATACAGCTGCTGCTGCAAACGACATGGGCACCAGCATGGAGCTTTCGATGTGAATATGCGCATCAATAAAACCGGGCAAAATATAATGATCAGGGGCGGTTGACAGCTCAGTAATACCTGCAATTACGCCGTTGGTTACTGTGATTTCGGCAGGGTAACAACGCCGCTGAAACAAATCGATGAGCTGTCCGGAGATTTGGAAAGATTGCATTAAACAAAGGTAATGAAGAAGTAAAAAGGACAAGGTTAAGAGTTTGTCGCTGGCTTTCAGTGGCAAATGGTTACTTTTGATTTTTAGCTTTTTTATGTACAGAATAGGACAAGGGATTGATTTTCACCAGCTGGTTGAAGGGCGTGAATTCTGGTTGGGTGGCGTTTTGATACCCCATACAAAGGGTGCACTCGGGCATTCTGATGCCGATGTATTGCTGCATGCTATTTGCGATGCCCTCCTGGGCGCACTAAGCCTCGGTGATATCGGTAAGCATTTCCCAGACACCGACAAATCTTATAAGGGCATTGACAGTAAAATATTGCTGGCGCGCTGCTATACGTTAATCAGTGAGCGGGGATATAGTGTGGTGAATATAGACAGTACGGTACTACTGCAGGCACCTAAAATAATGAAGTATGCTGATGCTATGCGCGAGGCAATAGCAGGCATTTTGCACATAAGCACCGACGATATCTCGATAAAAGCCACAACGACCGAACAACTCAGTTTTATAGGCAGGGAGGAAGGAATAGTAGCTACCGCCAATGTGCTGCTGGTGAAAGATGAGCGGGCGTAAACGGAATTAACAGGTTAAAAATGTTGGTGTTCACAAAACAGAAGAGCCACACTTTTTCGGGTGTGGCTCTTCTGTCTCAAGTCAGTAATGTATTTTATTTCAGGTAAGCATCGAAGTAGTCGGTGATTTTCTGCATGAGGTGCACTCTGTCTTTACCACGTACATTGTGCTCGTAGCCGGGATAGACGAAGTAGTCAACCTGAATACCCTCATCTACACATTTTTTAAGGAAGTCAATACTGTGCTGCCATACCACGGTATTGTCATTGGTGCCATGTATCAGCATCAATTTGCCTTTAAGGTTCTTGGTTTTGTCGAGCAGGCAGGAGTTTTTATAGCCATCGGGGTTGTCTTTTGGCGTGCTCATGTAGCGTTCTGTATACATTACCTCATACATGCTCCAGTCCATAACGGGGCCACCGGCAACTGCGCACTTAAATACATCAGGATGTTTCAGCATGATTGTAGTCGTCATAAATCCACCGAAACTCCAGCCGTGGATACCCATTTTTGATGTGTTTACGTAAGGTAGACTTTTCAGGTATTCAACACCCTTCATCTGGTCTTCTGTTTCCACAGTTCCCAGATTGCGGTAGGTCGCCTGTTCAAAAGCCATACCCCTGTTGTCGCTGCCCCTGCCATCCATGGTAAATACAATGTAGCCATGCTGCGCCATGTATTCGTACCACAAGTTGCCACTTTCAGGGAACGAGTTGTGTATCAGTTGAACGTTAGGGCCATTGTACAAATAAACAATTGTAGGGTACTTCTTCGTGCTGTCAAAATGCGTCGGCAATATAAGCTTTCCATAAAGGGGAGTAATACCGTCGGCTGCTTTTATGGTTATGTTTCTAATTTCAGGGCGGTCGTAGTCTGCCAATGGGTCAGCAGATTTTACCAACTCGCTGGTGAATCCGCCGTCGGTTTTGCGGATAACTGTCGTTTTCGGTATTCCGGCACCGTTGTATACATCGAGCACAAAGTGACCGTCGTCGCTGGCTATTGCGGTGTGCATGCCTGCGCCCTTGTCTATCCGGTCTATCGTTGCCATTTCCAGACTTACACTATAGATGTGTTTCTCCAGCGGCGTTTCTTTTGACCCTGTGAATATAATTTTGCCCGCACTTTTGTCGAAGCCAGTGATTTCATTCACGTTCCAGCTGCCCTTGGTGAGTTGTTTCAGCAATTTACCTTCAGTATTATATAAGTAGAGGTGTTGAAAACCATCGCGCTCACTCCACCAAACGAACTGATCTTCAGTCCCCGGCACGAACATTAGCGGATGGGTAGGGTGCACATATTTTTTGTCTGATTCCTCAAAAAGTGTTTTTACTTTTTCGCCGGTTTTTGCATCATATTTATTAAGCAGTAAGTGGTTCTGCTCGCGGCTTAGGATGCCGATGTAAATGTATTTTTCATCGGGGCTCCAGGTAACGCAGGTGAGGTAGTGGTCTTTGTGTTTTTCGCCAGTCTTGAGTGATACTGTGCCGCCGGTAGCCGGGTCATAAACACAAAGTGTAACCTCGTGCGATACGTCGCCTGCCATCGGGTATTTAATCAGGTTCACCATTGCAGGAACGGTATCCCACTTGATTATTGGGTAGTCTTTAACCATCCGCTGATCCATACGGTAAAAAGCGAGCAAATTTCCCTTGGGGGAGAAAAATATGCCCTTATCAATCCCGAATTCATCGCGGTGCACGCTTTTACCGCATACTATATCTTTATTACTTTCCTTGCTTACGTTGATGTTTCCTTTTTCTTTGTCCCAGTACCAAAGATTGTTATCAATGGTATAGGCAATTCGCTCACTTTTATCGAGCGTTACATTTTCGCAGCCCTCAAGCAAAGTTGCGAGTCGGCTCCAATTGAACTTGTTGCCGGCAAGGGTACCTTCGAGAATGCTTTTGTCTTTTATAAAGAAGGCATGGCTATTATCCAGCCATTTTATGGCAGGTATGGAAGTTATTTTCTCTCCCGCAGGATATTCACCCTGAGCAACGTAGACGGGAGTAGCAGCATTGCCAGCTGAGAAGTCAGTCGTTTTCCATACATCAGCTTTGTCTTTGTTGTCTATCTGCCAGAAGACATCCGTACCGGGTTGCCAGGTTGCGTTTTTAACACCCTTGGTAGCCAGTGTGGAGCTCATTCCATTAACGGCCTCAGCCATTGTGAATTGTTTTTTCTGTGCAAGACCATGCTGGCTCAAAAGTGCCAGCAACGATAAGGAAACTAATGACCTATTATACTTCATAACTGCAGTTTAACGCCGCAAACATAAAAAGGAATAGGGGATTTTTCATATGTCGCGTTTTTCCTTTTGTTGCCGGCGCTGTAGGGCTTGCATTATGCGGGTGGCTGTTTAAAACCTAAACAAAGAATTGACATGCGCTCTTGATAACTTTCTCTGTTCTTACCAATCCGTTCCTTAATTTTGCCCTTGCATCTTTACTGCTTATGCTGCAAAAGCTTATTATTAAAAATTACGCTATTATAGACTACCTGGTTATAGAACCAGATGGTCATTTAAATACGGTAACGGGTGAAACCGGGGCCGGAAAGAGTATTATTCTCGGTGCATTATCGCTCATTCTTGGTGAGCGTGCTGATACTGCCGTGCTCATTAACAAGAGCGAGAAATCTGTTGTTGAGGGCTATTTTGACGTGAGCAAGAACGAGCCGTTCAAAAGTGCACTTGCAGCAAATGAACTCGATTATGAAGACCAATGCATCATAAGGAGGGAAATAGCCGTGAATGGTAAGTCCCGTGCCTTTATAAATGATACCCCGGTAACCCTGCATGTACTGAATGAACTTACTTCGTTACTTGTGGACCTCCACCAGCAATTCGGGCACCTTGCGCTTGAAGAAGATCATTTTCAGTTGCAGACCCTCGATGCCATAGGCGGTACTACCGCAACTGCAGTTGCCTATGCGCAGCTTTATGGCCAACATAGGAAGGTAAGGCGCCAGCTTAATGAAAAAATAGAGTTACAGGCACAATGGCAAAAAGAAGCTGACTATAAACAATACCTGCTTGATGAACTTGTTGAGGCTGCATTTAAGCCAGATGAGCTGGAAGAAGTGGCACAACAACTGCGGCAAATGGGCAGTGCAGAGCGCATAATTTCGGTGTTGAGTGGCGCGCGGCACCTGCTTGATGAAGGGGAACAACCGTTCATTAACGAACTGAAGCGAATGAACCAGCAGATACAGGGTATAACAGAAGTGATGCCACAACTTAAGCCCGTACTTGAAAGGCTTAATTCTGTACACGCGGAGCTGAAGGATATTGTGGAGGAACTGGCGATAGAAGAGGGCAAAGTGGCGGTGGATCCGGACCTTATGGACGAATTGCAGCAACGCCTGGACCTCGGTTACAAGTTGCTCAAGAAGCATGGTATAAATGAAACAGCTGCGTTACTGGCAATTAAAGACAGGCTGGAAGAAGAACTGAAGGCTACACTTGACGTAAACAACGCCATAGAGCGGCTTACAAAAGAAGAAGAAAAATTATACAAGGAGCTGATAAAGGAAGGGGAGAAGCTAACCGCGGCACGTAAAAAGACGGTGCCCTCGTTTGTGGCAAGGATGAATGAGCTGCTTATACTCGTAGGTATGCCCAATGCCCGGTTCAATGTATTGCTGGAGCCATCAGTCCCAGCATTGTATGGTGCCGATAACATTCAGTTTCTGCTGGACGCCAATAAAAGCGGGCAATTTCAGTTGCTTCAAAAGGCGGCATCAGGCGGTGAAATGAGCAGGATAATGCTTTGCCTCAAGTCGCTGACGGCAAAAGCGCTGCATATGCCTACACTTATATTTGATGAAGTAGATACAGGTATCTCCGGCGAAGCAGCAAGGCAGGTGGGTATGCTGCTCAAAGATCTTTCGCAGTACCATCAGGTTATCTGCATTACGCACCAGCCACAGGTGGCAGCGAAAGGCTCGAGGCATTTTTACGTGTTCAAGCAGCCTGATAAAGCCGGTAAACTCGGTACGCAGGTGAGAACACTTGAGCAAAGCGAACGTGTGCTGGCTATTGCGCGTATGATAGGCGGCGAACAACCCAGTGAGGCAGCCATCAACAATGCGCGCGAACTCGTGGGTGCTTAACGAGCTCTACGGAAGACTGTACGTTGAAAGTGGACTAAAACGGAACCGCAAAGGTTATTAATTCACGACAAATTTTCGCACAATCACACCATTCGGTGTTTGGATAGTTGCAATATAAATGCCGGGTGCAAAATTGACCAGTGGTAACTGTAAGTTCGATTGCCCGTTTACTGATAACTGAGTAACTATACGGCCCTGAATGTCGCTGATCTTAATGTTGTCGGCGGTCACTCCCTGTAGCGTAATATGCAATTGGTCATGGGCGGGGTTAGGGTATAAAACCACATCATTAGTCAAAGCTACAGCCGGCGTACCTGCTACCCAAGATACGTTAACCAATATCGGATTGCACGCATAAGTAGAGCCGGTAAGGTAATAGTTGCCGGTGCCATTGTACTGGTGTAAAATCTCCAGTGCATAAGTGCCGGGTGTAAGTGGCATGGTGCCGTTAGCAAACGTATAGGTTTGTGATGCGTTAATGTCTAAAAACTGGCTGCTGAGTTCCTGTATCGTAAATAACGGCGTGCCATCGGTGGTACTGTTGAGCGTTGCTTTTATGTTTCCGCTAAATGCCGCTACACCCCAATTCGTAATGTTTGCAGAAACGGAAATTGCACCGCCGGTACTCAAATTGACGCCCGGTGTTACACTTGCCGAGAAATTGAGTTCCATGTCGGTATCATTAGCAATAGCCACATAAGTGAAATTATAAAAGTTGCCGTTGTTAGCCACCGGAGTCCAGTCGGGCGAGCCGGTAGGGCGGTACATAATGCGCGCACCATAAAGGCCTGTTACAAGGCCATACATACCCGTGGTAGCAAACGATAGGGTGGTTGAACTGTCTCCTGCTGCAATGATAACGCCGGTGAGGGTATTTACGGTGCCAACTACATTGTTCACCGAGTCATAAAGCCATGCACAAAAATCGCCGGAGTAGGCTGTTGCCTGTGTGTTAAGAATTTTGGTTGATATGGAAAAAGGCTTTCCATATTGTGCCGGCGTGCTGGAGTTATTAAGGTAAGAAAGCAATTGGATGCCACCCGGGTTTGACGGGAAACTATCGGGAACAATGCCTACAATGGCTGTTTGGTCGAAGTTGAAATTGCCGCCACCGCCTCCGGCACCGAGTGAAGGTGGGGCAAGATTGTCGACAGTATAATATCCATCTGATGAGCCACTCCAGCCCCAATTAAAGTGAAACAAATTAGAAGCATCATAACCATCGCAAACCCAGCAGTGGCCGCCAGTGGTATCGTTGGCACCGCCATAAATAATAGGGTGGCGCAGGTCAAGATCAGCCTTCAGCGCATTGATCCAGGTGGCTTCCGGGATGGTGTCATAGCCAGAGCCTGCCCCCTCGCCGAAACGAATAATGCTCTTCAAAGACCTTTTATAATGAAAGTTAGCTTTTAGCGCAAATTCAGTACAGGGAGTGATTGCGCTTTCTACAGTATTAATATAGGCTCCGCTACCGTCTACCGCATCAGTTCCATAGGCCATTTCCACGCTTACGCCACAATGGTACATGAGGGTGGCCACCGCATTGTTGGCTCCTGATACTATATTAGGCATAAGGCTCCACTGGTAAGCGGTTGTGCCAAAGTCAGCATTCAAAACGCCATAAGGGTCATCGGTATAAGAATGGTATCCGCAGCCTACAGTTGGCCAGTTCCAATATTTAAGCACCTGGGCCATTGCCGTAGCTACGCAGCCGGTGGCTGTAAGAGCAGAGTAAGTGTGATCGTAGGGGCAAAGCGCATTGTAGAACGGTTCCTGATCCCACTGAGTGGTGAGCAGCGGAGTAATGATGGTTGTTCTGGCTGCTGTTGTTTGTATAGCCGTTTTATAGCTCGCCCATGCCTCAGCAGTGCCGGCTCTGGCAGGTAGGTGGTGCTCAATTACATAATCAATCTGGTTTTTATATCCGTTCAGCCAATTTCTCGTGGCGGGTGCCACATGGTTGAAAGTGAATTCGGAATTGCTGCTGTAAGCGAGCACCGGTCTCACATTGTCATCAGCAGAAATAATAACCCATCCTTTCCCATTTGTAAGGGCAAATACATAATAGTCGTTAATGCTTGTGGTGCCTGATGTAGTTTGAGCAATGTAGCTTGTTGTAAAATCTGAAGAAGCAAATAGCAGACCATGTGACAGGAGAAAGTTGTAACCAATAGTTTTTGCTGTTGTTTCATCTACTGCCTTGGCAAAAGAAACGTCATTTGTCCAAACACATGTTAACAGGAGTAGTATAACAACTAATTTTTTACTCATAGGGAACGTATTGATAAACAAATTTAAGGAGGGATTGAATATGACTAATACATTTTTTTCATATCGCACCAGTAGCAGGCTTTTTTTGGGCTTGTTTACACTGGCTGGCATATTATTTTCCTGCATGTGGCCATCTTTCCGAAAACCATTTTGATAAATTGCCGTGGAATAGATAACTTTGCACCCAAATTAATCATAGTCATTTAAAATAATATGTCAGGACAGCTCAAAGAGGTTCGGAATCGTATAAAATCAGTAGCGTCAACACAGCAAATTACCAAAGCGATGAAAATGGTGAGTGCTGCAAAGTTGCGTCGTGCGCAGGATGCTATTTTACAGATGCGTCCATACTCAAAGAAGTTGCAGGAGATGCTGAGCAATATCGTGAGCAGCGTATCAAGTGATGTGAGTATGCCATTGGCGGAAACAAGGTCGGCAGAAAGG
Organism: uncultured Bacteroidota bacterium; assembly: GCA_903835145.1. Lineage (GTDB taxonomy): Bacteria > Bacteroidota > Bacteroidia > Chitinophagales > Chitinophagaceae > Flavipsychrobacter. Next base: position 2,079 of record CAILMA010000346.1, on the reverse strand, counting down.
ATATTGCTGATACCTATTACGAGTGACCGTGGTTTGTGCGGTGCTTATAATGCCAACGTTATCAAGCTTACGCGCCAGCGTATTGAAGAAACATATTCAGCGCAGCACAAAAAAGGAAACGTTACGATTTTGCCAATGGGCAAGAAAGGTTACGAGTTCTTCCTTCGCTATGACTATAAAGTTATCAATGAGTTTTGGAGTGTATTCTCTGATCTTTCCTTCGATAACGTTCGCCGTGCAGCTGTTTTTGCTCAGAAAGCATTTTTGAACAAGGAGTATGACCGGGTTGAAATAGTATACAGCCAATTCAAAAATGCGGCCACTCAGGAATTTGTAGTTGAACCTTACCTGCCTATACCTAAGGTGGAGCAGAAGAAAGGCGCGAAGAATATTGACTTCATATTCGAGCCATCAATTGGTGAGTTGTTGCTGGAATTGATGCCTAAAATATTAAACACGCAGGTTTATAAAGCCATACTGGATGCAAATGCTTCTGAGCATGGTGCCCGTATGACAGCGATGGATAAGGCCAGTGAAAATGCCAACGAATTGCTGAAAGGATTGAAAATCAGTTATAACCGTGCCCGTCAGGCTGCTATTACCACTGAGCTTACCGAAATTGTGAGCGGTGCAGCAGCACTACAAGGGTAGTATCGTTAAAAAAACATTCAACGACCTCCGCATTTGTGCGGAGGTTTTTTTATTTTTATGCAAATATTTATTATGAAAGTAACCGGTATACTGGCCCTGATTTTTATTTCTACCTTACAGGTGAGTCTGGCACAAAAGCCAAAGGTGTTTAAAGCTCCTCTGGCAGGTACTGTTGTTTTAAGCCAGGTCGATGATAAATACAATGTAAGTGTTTACAGTATGGAGGCACCTGACGTGGACGGTGCTGCAGATATGGATAAGCTTAAGGAGGTAAAAGCAGAAGTTGCAGCGAAATTCCCGCACAAGCAAATTGTTACTGCTGGCAGAAGCACAGCAGTGGCGCCCTCGCCGCTCATTGGCTTGAATTTTATTTCTGATACACTTTCGGGGGTGCCACCAGATAATTACATGGCTATCAATGATTCGTTTAAGGCGGTGTCTGTGATGAATCAGACGATTGCTGTCCACAATGCTAATACAGGAGCTTATATGTATCGAATAGGATTGTCTACGTTCTCCCGCTCCGTTGGGCTTACTAACTATATGACTGACTACCGCTACGACCCTAAGGTGATGTATGACCCCGAAGCTGATCGTTTTATTTGTGTAATGCTGAGCGGCACCAACCAATACAATAACATTGTGATGGGCTTTTCACAGTCAAACGACCCCACAGGCACCTGGAATTTCTACAAGTTTTATGGTGACTACACGGGTGATACCACATGGTTTGATTATCCTGCCATAAGTATGACCCACAATGAGTTCTTTCTTACAGGTAATAAAATTAAATACAGTACATCATGGCAGGCAGGCTTTACGCGGTCCATCATATATCAGGTACGCAAGCAGGATGGTTACAGCGGCAATGCTACCCTAACTTATCAGATCTGGGACAGCGTTGCCTTCAATGGTGCGAAAATCAGGTGCTTGCATCCGGTAAAGCCATCGGACCATCTTGAAAATCCTTCGCAATACTTTCTTTCTGTTACCGATTTTGCAGTTTCGAATGACACTGTTTATATGATAAAGGTGCCGGATACAATCGGCAGTGCCAGCAATACGCTTACTGTAACGCCTATTCTTTCCAGCCTTCCCTATGGCGTACCTCCCGATGGCCGCCAACCGGATACAGCCCATACATTGGCTACTAATGACAATCGTGTGCTTGGTGCCTATATGAGGGGAGATGAAATTCAGTTTGTTTGCACGTCCGTGGCTCCGGCTTCAGGATCATCAGCCATTTACCATGGTATCATAAGCACTATTACCGGTACTCCGTCTTGTACAGGGCATATCATCACTGTCGATACCCTTGATTTTGGCTACCCTAACATTTCATTTGCTGATAACCGCCTCGGGCTGAATCAGTCTATGATCACATTCAATTATTCAGGGCCGCACACCTACCCTTCCTTCGGTGGTGTG
>CAILMA010000345.1 GCA_903835145.1 uncultured Bacteroidota bacterium | reverse complement strand
TGCCGCGAGAAAAAAAATAGTCAGCGCTGTTATCAAATAGTTATTGACAACCTATTAACAACTTATGCTTTCAATTATTTTACATGCGTTGAATCATTAAATTCACTTGCAGTTCTTTAGCCGTTTTTGCGTCTCCCCAGCCTACAAAATGTCGAAACAGCTTTTCACAGAAATTAACCATTGAACAACCAAAACCTTTTATAAATTTGCGGCAACGAAAAAAAACCTTAATGACCACTGAGAAAATAAAGTTTGGGACTGATGGATGGCGTGCAATAATTGCGCTTGATTTTACAGTATATAATGTAGCAAGAGTGAGTAAGGGACAAGCAGACTGGCTGCACAAAACCTTCAGTTCACCGACTGTTGTGGTGGGTCATGACTGCCGTTTTGCCGGGCAGCTTTTTGCAGAGACTGCTGCTAAAGTATTATGTGCCAATGGCGTTAAAGTTTTGCTTTCTAAAGGCTTTGTAAGCACTCCAATGATTTCACTTGGCGTGTTGCTGCTAAAAGCGCAACAAGGTGTTGTTATCACTGCATCTCACAACCCACCTTCTTATAATGGATATAAATTAAAGGGTGCTCACGGTGGTCCGTCAAGCCCGAAGGATATCGCAGCAGTTGAAGCATTGATACCGGAAGAAGTTGAGGTGCCAAGTCAGCCACTTTCGTATTACGAAGAAAAAGGAATGTTGGAATACGTGCAACTCGAAGACTTATATGTTGATTATGTAAAACAGAAATTTGACTTCGATGCGCTCGCCAAATCGCCATTCAAAATGGCATATGATGCCATGTTTGGCGCAGGGCAGAATGTTGTGCGCCGCTTGCTTCCCAATGCAGTTTTACTGCACTGCGATGACAACCCCGGCTTTCATGGTCAGGCGCCAGAACCATTAGACAAAAACCTGCAGGAACTTTCTAAAACAATCGCATCGACCCCGGAAATAAAAATAGGCCTCGCAACCGATGGTGATGCTGACCGGATAGGGCTCTACAATGAAGATGGCGAATTTGTTGATGCACATAATATCATCTTGTTGCTCATACATTACTTGCATAAATACAAAGGACTTAGCGGTAAAGTTGTAATAGCCTTCTCGGTTACTGACCGTGTGAAAAAGCTTTGCGAACATTACGGCCTGCCTGTAGAGGTAACAGCAATTGGCTTTAAATATATAAGCGAGATAATGGTGCATGAAGATGTACTTGTGGGTGGAGAAGAAAGTGGAGGTATAGCTATAAAGGGCCATATACCAGAGCGTGATGGCGTTTTTGACGGTCTTGAATTGTATGCTTTCATGACGCAAACCGGAAAAACCCTGAAAGAACTCTGCGAAGAAGTTTATGCAATCGTAGGTCGCTTCGTATATGAGCGCAACGATCTTACCATACCGAACGATAAAAAAATAGCAATAATAAATAAAGCTGAAAGTGGTGGATATACCCGTTTCGGCAAATATGAATTCAACAGAGTAGAGACTATCGATGGCGTGAAGTACCACCTTACAAATGGTGGATGGATGATGCTTAGAGCTTCGGGTACAGAACCTGTGCTCCGTATTTATGCCGAAGGCAACAGCAAGGAAGAAACACTCGATATACTTGAAGAAGTAAAGAAAGAAATATTGTAAATTGAAATTTTGATTTTAATGCGCTTTCTACTGTTACAGAAGAAGGCGCATTTTTATTTAGTGATATGAAATCGTAAAGGGGTAATCCGCTATCTTGCGGCCTGAATTTCAACTTAGCCAGATATATAATTCTATAATGATAATAACTATCCTTTTGATTGCCGTTACCGTGCTTGTTTCTATGGCGGCCTTTAATGACGTGGCGCTGCTGCACAAATTAATTATGTTCCCGTATGGCATGAGAACGCCAAAGGATTATTATAGGCTGCTTACATCGGGTTTCATTCACGGCGACTGGAATCACCTTATCTTCAACATGTTTACGCTCTATTTTTTTGGGCGGAATGCGGAAGCGGTATTTGATTCTATTTCAGGAGCCGGTGGCGGTGCATTATATATTATACTGTACCTGACTGCTATCACTATTTCTTCCGTGCCTGCGCTCATAAAACACAAAAACCATAGTTACTACCGCTCATTGGGGGCTTCAGGTGGAGTGTCTGCTATTCTATTTTTTGTTATCTATTATTTCCCCTGGTCTAAAATACAGTTTTACTTTATACCTATCGGCATTCCCGCTATCTTCTACGGCGTTGCATATTCGTTTTATTCCTATTATATGTCAAAAAAAGGAAATGATAATATTGGCCATGACGCACACTTGTTCGGAGCTATTTATGGTTTCGTATTTGCGTTTTTAGTAGACCCAACACATGGCAGGATGTTTCTGGAACAGATCACACACCCTGATTTCTTTTAGTTTAGAGGGG
>CAILMA010000344.1 GCA_903835145.1 uncultured Bacteroidota bacterium | reverse complement strand
TTAAAGACTACAACAAAGCACCTGAGGTAGCCCGCGAACTGGAGGTGATAACGGGATATAAGGCGGAAGACTGGGTGCAGGCCAATGAGCAGTTGAAAGCGGCATTTAAAATCAGGGCTATCATCCTCAATTCTGTTATCGGGGTTATATTGCTTGTCGCTGGTTTTGGTATTTACAACATCCTGAACATGACCATCTACGAAAAGATAAAGGAGATTGCCATTCTTAAAGCCATAGGCTTTTCGGGGCCTTCGGTTATCTCCATATTTTTGCAGCAGGCAATTTACATAGGGCTTATCGGTGGCTTTGTAGGGGTGGTATTCGGGTTTTCAATTACCTACATGGTATCGAGAATATACATTGGCGCCGGCACACTCAAGTACCTGCCCATGTCGTTCTACATTCCGCACTATGTGGAGGCGGTGTGTTTCGGCATATTAACAACTATTGCTGCCGGTTTCTTCCCGGCACAGAAAGCATCGAAGGTGGACCCTGTAACCATAATAAGGGGGTAAGGCCTGCACGTAAGCGCAGGAAAAACAGAATGAATAACTGCCACCCGGCCACCTGAACAACAAGGCCAAGTGGCAGAAAAAACAAAACAACATGGCAGAGTCCGCACTTAAAGCAACAAATATTTCAAAGTTATTCCATGATCCGGTTGATACGCTGGTGCTGAAAAATATATCTTTAGATGTAAAGAAGGGAGAGTTCGTATCTATTGTGGGTAAGTCGGGCTGCGGTAAGTCAACGCTGCTCTATGTGCTATCGACCATGGATACTGACTACCAGGGGGAGCTGGAGATAAACGGTGCACGTGCTACCGGCCGCACACTGAATAGCCTTGCGCGCCTGCGCAATGAGTCAATAGGGTTCGTATTTCAGTTTCACTACCTATTGCCTGATTTTACCTGCCTGAAGAACGTAATGATTCCCGCCTTGCGGCTTGGAAAGTTGTCTTACAAAGAAATAGAGGAGAAGGCCTACGAAAAACTGAAACTGTTCGGGGTGGAGGAGCAGGCCCTCAAAACGGCCAATAAACTTAGCGGTGGCCAGCAGCAGCGTGTGGCTATAGCCCGAAGCCTCATAAACGACCCCGCCATAATAATGGGTGATGAGCCTACCGGTAACCTCGATTCTAAAAATACAGGTATTGTATTTGATCTGTTTCAGCGGCTCTCAAAAGAATTTGGGCAGACCCTTATTACCGTGACCCACGATGAGGATTTTGCGCAGCGCTCGGACCGCATTATAGAAATGGCTGACGGCGAAATCATAAAGTAGGTAACCGAAGTGATGCAGAAACCAACCTTATAACAAGAACTGAGGCACTGGTGGTGCCGCTTTCTTTTTATTGGGGTCCCAACCAATAATTCTTTTTACAAAACGGAGGTTATGGGTGCGTTTTTTGAGCGAAACACTGATGATGCCGCCCTGATCTATGCGGTCTATCACCACCTTGCCCGATGAGTCGGTGGCATGAATGATAGTTTGGTTGTCAATAAGCAGACCCACGTGCACTATCCGCCCTTCGGCATCATCAAAAAAGGCAAGATCGCCACTGGTGCCATTTTGCAGGAAATCGACCAAAAGACCTTTTTCCGCTTGCTGGCGGGCGTCGCGGGGCAGCTTGTAGTTGCAGAATTTAAAAGCCATCTGTGTGAGCCCTGAGCAATCGATGCCTGCAAGGCTGCGGCCACCCCACAGGTAGGGCGCATTAAGGTACTGTTTTGCGAAGTTCACCAGTGCCTCACCATCCATTATGGCCTTTGTTGTGTTTATTTTCTTGCCCCTGAAAATGCCTGTTTCAAATCCGGTGCTCACCTGGCTTTTTTTCAGGTTAAAGAGTTCGGCTCCGGCAGGCACCTGCATTTCACTGCCCTGTAAGTTTATGCGCCCTTTATGGGTGGCCGATACAAATTTGGTAGTTTTCTTATAATCAACGGTATTTACCTCCATTAGCTGGGTTATTTTGCACCAGCCTTCATAGCCATCCCAGTAGCATCTTATCCGTGCCCACTCCTTGTTGTTCATCTCCAGCACCATTGCTTTTTCGCCAAACAGCAACTGCGTAGTTTGCTCAGCGCGGTGCGTGGGTTCACTTCTTACCGGCATTACCGCAACAGCACAGCAACAAAATTTGGGAGTCATGATATGTTGTGTTTTAAATGGAGGCGTTAATTTATATATAAGGGCATAAAGGTATTATTTCATAGATTTTCTGCCCGTGGAAGTTTTAAACATTGTAAAATTATAACTATAAGCTCCCAATTTCAATACCGAAATGTTTTGTTAACTTAGCACGCTAAAAGCGATTCCTGCTGTAGTTATACAGTGGTAGGGTCGTGCATACATTTCATCATATAAAAACTTTATAAACAATTATGGATTCAACAATCGTAGCCGTTGTCGCGGCAGTCGCGGCGCTGCTCATAGGTATATTTTTGGGGAAAATTGTTTTCGCCAAGAATACCGCAAAACAAGTAGAGGATGCCGAAACACTATCTAAAAAGATACTTGATGACGCAAAGAAGATGGCCGAAGATGCCAAAATACACTCAGAGACTTTAAAAGAAAACAAATTATTAGAAGCTAAAGAACACTTTTCTCAATTAAAATCAGCTTACGATAAAGAAGTTACGCAAAGGAATCAGAAATTAGTAGAGGCAGAGGGTGAACTAAAACAACAGCAACAGAGCCTTAGCGATAAAGCAGCAGCAGTACAAAAGCAAGTGTCTGAAAATGAGACACTTAAGGAAAACCTTACCCGCCAGACCGAAGCGATGAACATCAAGCGTCAGGAGCTGGACCGCCACCATGAAGAGCACGTAAAGCGCTTGGAAAAAGTAGCCAACCTATCGGCCGAGCAAGCTAAAATGGAGCTGATAGAGGTTGTGAAGGAAGAAGCCCGCACCCGTGCCATGGCATATGTGAAAGACATAATGGAAGAGGCGAAACTCAACGCTACCAAGGAGGCCAAGAAAATCATTATACAGAGCATACAGAGGACCGCAGCGGAGCAAACTATTGAGAATGCCATCACTGTGTTTAACCTCGAGAGCGACGAAATCAAGGGTCAGATCATTGGTCGTGAGGGCCGTAACATCAGGGCGCTTGAAGCTGCAACCGGTGTTGACCTTATCATTGATGACACCCCTGAAGCTATAGTACTGAGCTGTTTCGATCCATTCCGTCGTGAAGTAGCGCGTCTTTCTTTACAGCGCCTTGTGCAGGATGGTCGTATTCACCCGGCCCGTATTGAGGAAGTGGTGGAAAAAACCAAGAAACAACTGGAAGAGCAGCTCATGGAGATTGGTGAGCGCACAATTATAGAATTAGGTGTTCATGGCCTGCATAAAGACCTTGTGCGTATAATTGGTAAAATGCGTTTCCGCTCGTCTTACGGACAAAATCTGCTGATGCACTCTAAAGAAACGGCCAACCTTTGCGGCATAATGGCAGCTGAGCTTGGCCTGGGTCAGAAGGTGGTGAAGCTGGCAAAACGTGCTGGTTTGCTGCATGATATAGGTAAGGTGCCTGATGAAGAAACTGAACTGAGCCACGCATTGCTGGGTGCCAAACTTGCTGAAAAAGCAGGTGAGCATCCTGCTGTTATTAATGCCATTGGCGCTCACCACGATGAGATGGAGATGACCTATATTATTTCCCCTATCATTCAGGCTTGCGATGCCATAAGCGGTGCAAGGCCGGGTGCACGCAGGGAGATGATGCAAAGCTACATGCAGCGCATTAAGGACCTCGAAAACCTTGCACTTGCCTATACCGGTGTTGAAAAAGCGTATGCTATTCAGGCTGGCCGTGAGTTGCGCGTGATTGTAGAGGCTGAAAAAGTAACCGATGCAGATAGCGAAAGACTCTCTTTCGAGATAGCAGATAAAATACAGAAAGAAATGCAATATCCCGGCCAGATCAAGGTAACCGTTATCAG
>CAILMA010000343.1 GCA_903835145.1 uncultured Bacteroidota bacterium | reverse complement strand
CCACTAAGGATATCATAATAATCAGGAAGTACTTTAACCACAACCGGGCGGTAACAAAGGCGCGTAAGTATGTTTTCGAGCAGGTGGTGTTCTGATGAGTCAACTGCAACAATTACCTCTTCAATAAGGTGCTGGTCAATAATATCTTCCAACTGCGACAAATCGCCAAGCTGGGGCAGGAACTTACTCATGCCGTTGCTGGCCTCCTTATTAGAATAGATAAACCCAAGAAATTTGTTACCCAGTACTTTCGGGTTATCAAGCACCTGTTTGTAAATATTGATTGCCTGCTGGTTACCACCTATGATAAGAGTATTAAAACCGACCTTGCCCTGAACAAGATTTACCTTCACTGCATAGAAAATGAGCAACCTAAAAATAAGTGTAAAAACTGTGTGTATCAGAAGATAATGCCCTATTGCGTTGGTGAAGTAATAGTAATCGCCAGTGTCGTTAGCAAAAACTATCACCGAAACAATGGTGCAACCCAGTATGCAGGAAATAAGCGTACGGTTTATTTCATTCAGCCTGGACTTACGGTATAAATCGAAATAAGTACCGGACAATAAGTAAAGAAATAGAAAACCAAGAGGTATTACAACTAAGGTATGCACATAATCCCTTGTATGGAACTTTTGAAGTGTATCGAGGTAGGGCGTTTTAAATAAAAGGCTCTGACGATATATCCAAAACACAAACCACGCCAATGCAGCAGAGGCATAATCCAGAAGGATTAACTGCCTGATAGCTTTTCTTTTTGTAGGGCTTAGATACATGCTTTATTAATAATGTATAATCTGGACGTTTTTCAACAAGACTTCAGAAGAAGTGCCGGCATCTATAAAATTTTGGTCCAGAGATGCTTTAATGAAAAAATTATAAGAGGTTCCCTTATACTGCGCAACAAAGTCTTTGAGGCTTAGGTAAAATTTCTGCCAGGTAGCACTTGGGCTTACCCCACTCAGGTACACTTTATTTACATAACCAGTGCCGGCAAGGTTAGCCTGAACCCCAACATAAAAGGAATTTGTATTCTTGTAGTCGAACTCGAGGTATGCTTCAACGCCCTGAGCAATTGTGTAGGATGCACCAGTGTAACTTTCTGATGAGTCATTTTGATTTTTCAACCTGATATAAATGACACCATCTGAATCGACCATATAAACCGTTGCATTACTATCCGGTTTGAAGCCAGTAGCAATTGAGCTTGAAATGGGATTGCACTTAGCCCCTGTAAAAAACGCAGATTTTGGTGAATAGTTAATCACTTTTGCTGGTTGAGCAATCAGGGTTGAAGTATCGGGCCGGTAAAACGGATAGATAGAAAGAAAGTTATTCAAACCATCAACAGCTATACCAGGGTATAGCGTGAGCGTGCCGGAACCAGTTGCCAAAACAGGAAAGGTTGCGGGCAAATCGAAAATTCCTATTTCGGTGCCATTGTAGAATGCCCAAACAGTATTGATCTGGTGCGTAAGTGCCGGGGTTGGTGTTACAGCAGCATTGGGGCCAAAACTAAAAGAATCGACATGGATATAAGTGGGTGTTTTCTCGGCCGGATTAATAATGTTGCAACTCTGTGCAACAGTCCCTGCCAAAAAAAGCAACAAAATATATTTAAAACAAAAGTAAATACGAGACATAAAAACGAATTCCGGTCTAATAACGCAATAAAACGTTAAACATTGTGCATTTCATTGTGTAAACTCATTTTCTTCAAAATCTGATGGGCTACATCCATGGCCTGATAACCATCAATCACAGAAACCCGCACGGGCTTGT
>CAILMA010000342.1 GCA_903835145.1 uncultured Bacteroidota bacterium | reverse complement strand
TTGGAGTATGTACGAAAGGGCACTACCTCCGAAATTGGTTTTTTCTTCAAGGATTCCGTGCAGGGTAAACTCGCTCAATTCTGATTTGCTGATACGGATGCGCACAGAGTTACCGTAAATACGAATTTTCATGCCGCTAAATTACAATTCTTTGTTCACCTGAATAAATATTAAACCTATCGCCCCTTAAAAAACCGATGAGGGTCATGTTTCGGTCTTCTGCGAGCGATGCCGCAAGGCTCGACGGAGCACCGACAGCAGCAACAATTCTAATGCCTGCCATAGCAGCTTTTTGTACAAGCTCAAAGCTCGCACGGCCGCTCAAGAGCAGGATGTGTTTGTAAAGCGGAAGCAGCTCCTGGCGAAGGGCGGCACCTATTAATTTGTCGAGTGCATTATGTCGGCCCACGTCTTCGCGTAAGAGCAATAGGTTACCAGTTGCATCGAAGAGTGCACAGGCATGTATGCCCCCCGTTTGGTCGAATACGGATTGTCGCGACCTTAACAACCCGGGAAGGCTGCAAAGCAATTCATTGTTCACAGTCAGGCCATCGTAAGGGTAGTCATTGGCGGGCGTACAAATGGTGTTGATAGCGTCTATAGAAGCCTTCCCACAGACACCACAACTGGAAGTGGTATAAAAATTCCTTTCCAGGTTGTTGATTGCCGGCGCCATTCCTTCCTTTAGGGTAATTGTAACAGCGTTTTCTTTTGGAGCGGTCACAGCACTTACCTCAGCCGGAGATTGAATGATGCCCTCGGTATAAAGGAAGCCCAGCGCCAATTCTTCGTCGCAACCGGGAGTGCGCATGGTTACCGATATGTTTTTCAGTTGCGCGCCTCGGGCATCGCAGTAAGCCAGCTTAATTTCCAGCGGCTCTTCTACGGCAAGCACATCGTTCGCCGCAGTAATTTGGCTGCCGCTTACCTTTTTTATATCCGTATGTATGGTTGGCAATTGCTCCATATAGCAATATTACGGGTATTTTCTTGGAGAAGTCAAAACAGTATATCTCCTTTGCCGGTGCCTGATTTCATCTGAGGTCTCAATTTTTTTTATTTGGCGGTAAAAGTTAAAACACCGTCAATAAACGCCAGAAAAAGATGGTTCTGTGGCATTTAAATGATGATCTTGGCCGTGTGCGCTCCCTACTTTGCAAATTGATTTATACTTTCGTTTTTCTATAGACTAAAAACCGAGTGAAACATGCATAAAAAAGACACACATGTCATAGTGGGAAATGGGATTTTAAATTACAGTGATTGTTATGACGTGCTGGTAAAAAATAAAAAGATAGAGCTGGCGGAAGAGGCTTTGGCGCGGGTATTTGAAAGTTATTATTTTTTGAAGGAGTTTATAAAGGACAAGCTTATTTACGGTATCAATACCGGGTTTGGACCAATGGCCCAATATAAAATAAGCCATGAAGACCAGCTGCAACTGCAATACAACCTCATAAGGAGTCATTGCTCAGGTAGTGGCAATAAAATAGCTGATATTAATGTAAAGGCGCTGATGCTTGCCCGGCTCAACACCCTTATGAGGGGTTATTCGGGCATTCATCCGGATGCGGTGCAGCTGCTTAAAGAACTGATTAACAGGGATATATACCCGGTTATTTATGAACACGGCGGCCTTGGCGCCAGTGGCGACCTGGTGCAGTTGGCGCACCTCGCACTGACATTAATAGGAGAGGGTGAGGTATCTTATCAGGGGAATATTAGATCTACTGAAGAGGTTTTTAACCTTGAGCAACTTGTGCCGCTGCAGGTACATATACGGGAGGGTCTTTCACTTATGAATGGCACATCGGCCATGTGTGGGGTAGGGCTTGTGAACCTTATACACGCTAAAAACCTCGTGAAGCTATCGATAGCTGCTTCCAGCATGATAGTAGACCTTGTGGAGTCTTATGACGACCATTTCTCTAAAGAACTCAATTCGGTAAAATACCACCTCGGGCAAACCAGGATTGCAGCACAGATGCAGGAATTTCTGGACGACAGCAAGCTTATAAAGAAACGCGAGAAACACCTTTACGATACCAAGGTAGTAGATAGCATACTGAAAGATAAAGTGCAGGAATATTACTCGATACGTTGCGTGCCACAGATACTGGGTCCCGTGCTTGATACCATAGATTATGCGGAGGAAGTCATTATTCATGAGATAAACTCTGTGAGCGATAACCCCATAATCGACTATGCGAATAAGAACGTGTTTCATGGTGGGAATTTCCACGGTGATTATGCATCGCTGGAGATGGATAAACTGAAAATAGTGATTACCCGGCTTGCCATGTTGAGCGAGCGCCAGCTTAACTTTTTGGTGAACGATAAGCTAAACGGAAAATTGCCGCCATTTGTAAACCTGGGCCAACTGGGCTTAAATCTGGGCATACAGGGTGTGCAGTTTACAGCCACATCAACCACCGCCGAAAACCAAACGCTTTGTTTCCCCATGTATGTGCACAGCATACCGAGTAACAATGACAACCAGGATATAGTGAGCATGGGCGCCAATGGTGCGCTGATAGCCCAAAAGGTAATCAACAATACTTATGAGGTGATTGCAATAGAGTTTCTGGCAATTATTCAGGCTATAGAATATCTCGCGATTCAAGATAGAGTTTCGAGCCGGGGACTGCGTTATTATGAGCAGTTGCGCGAGCTGGTACCTGCTTTTACGGAAGACGCGGTGCGGTACAAACAGCAATTTAAAATCATCAATTTCCTGAAAGGCAGCTGCTGAGTAAAAAAATGATATATCAATATTGAAAGCCTGCAACAGTATGAACTGAAGCAGGCTTTTGTTTTTAAGCAAGCAACTCTTGCATGAGCATGTAAATTTCCATTACCTCAATAACACGTAAATTGCAGTTTGCCGGGCATCAACCGGCAAATGATAGTTTATGGTTAATACCAACGCACCCCTTGCTGAAAGGGTAAGGCCCGTTACTTTAGAAGATTTTATTGGTCAGGAACACCTCGTAGGGCCGGGCAAGGTACTCGAGCAAATGATACATGGCGGCAAGGCACATTCTATTATATTCTGGGGACCACCCGGAGTAGGCAAAACCACTCTGGCACAGATTGTAGCACACGCTATGCAAATGCCGTTTTTTACGCTGAGTGCCATAGATAGTGGTGTAAAAGAGGTGAGGGGAGTAATAGAACTGGCTCGCCGCGCCGGACATGCGCTGTTGTTTATTGATGAAATTCACAGATTCAACAAGGCCCAGCAAGACAGCCTGCTTGGCGCGGTGGAAAAAGGCATAATAACACTTGTAGGTGCCACAACAGAAAATCCTTCGTTTGAAGTAATAGGTGCACTGCTTAGCCGCTGTCAGGTTTATGTACTTCAGTCACTTACAGAAGAACATATGAAGGCACTGGTGTACCAGGCAATGGTAAAAGACAGCTGGCTTGCAGCGCAGCAACTCGATATAAAAGAATGGGAAGCACTGATACAGCTGAGCGGGGGCGATGCCCGCCGCCTGCTGAACCTGATAGAATTGATAGCTGCATCGTTGCCGGTAGACGATAAAACCGTAACCAACGCCCGGGTACAAGAGATAGTGCAACAGAAAATGGCGGTTTATGACAAGACCGGCGAAATGCATTACGACATTATCTCCGCCTTTATTAAATCGCTGCGGGGAAGCGACCCCAACGCTGCAGTTTACTACCTTGCCCGTATGATAGAGGGTGGGGAAGACCCCAAATTTATAGCCCGACGCGTGATAATACTGGCGAGCGAAGACATAGGGAATGCCAACCCCAATGCGTTGCTGCTGGCTACCAGTTGTTTTCAGGCGGTAGAAATGATAGGCTACCCGGAGTGCCGAATAATACTATCGCAAACCGCAACTTACCTCGCATCTTCAGCCAAAAGCAATGCGGCATACATGGCCATAAACAATGCCCAGGCCATTGTGCACAAAACGGGCGACCTGCCAGTGCCTCTGCACATCCGCAACGCACCCACAAGCCTCATGAAAAAGCTGGACTACGGCAAGGGCTACCAGTACGCTCACGAGTACACTGGCAACTTCGTAACCCAGGAATTTTTACCTGATGCCATAGCGGGCGCGAAACTCTACGACCCCGGCGATAACCCCACCGAAGCACGGTTAAGGGAATATTTACGTGGTTGCTGGAAAGAGAAGTATGGGTATTGAGGCTCTCGATAATCTGCCAAGGCAAAGGCAGGCTAAATAATTTGTATCATTCAATTGAAAACTTTCAGTTGAATGGCGGTTGTTGTAGCATTTTGTAAGTATATCACTTATTCACCCGCTCAATAAAGGCCGCCAATGCTTCAGCGGTCATTGGTTTAGGGCCATTGAGGCGGTAATATATGGAGAGGCCCATTTCATTTTTGCCAGCAAGCGGACTGGCCATGCCGGAACCTATGATTTCACCCTTGGTGATTTGGTCGCCCTTTTTTACTTTAACAACAGCTAACCGCGAATAAGTGACGAAAGAGTCAGCCGCAAATCTTACAATTACGGTATTTAGGTCCTGTGTTTTGAATACAGATGTAACTGCTCCTATAGTGAGGGAGTTGACCTGATTGTCGCTGGAATTAATTATCATTTCACCGCCAGGCGATGTCTTAATTGCAAATGACCCCGATTTCATCGGTAGGGTGCTGCAAACGCCCTTTGGGTTATCCGCTTTGGCATTAGCAAACACAATTGAAAAAAACATCGCTGCTGTGAAAAACAAGTATTTACTCATAGGTTATATTTTGCTGTGTAGTAATCAAAGATATTAAAAGGAGGTGACTTATCCAATAATGTTGTGAAAGTATTTTTCGCAACATTATATAGTTTGGATCACTTGGTGAATTTGAAAATTTACCGGCTCTCATCAATGTTTTTAAAAAGTTTGTCCCCCGCCGAAGAACATTTTGTTAAAATGCACGCCGCAACCATAACCGGCAATGCACTAAACTGGTAATAAGACCCGTTCTGCTGTTAGTTTCTTATTTTTGCACAAAACAACCTCAGTTGAAGATATATACAGATTCTTTGGTAAAGAAATATGGCAAACGTACTGTTGTAAACAATGTTTCGTTTGAGGTAAGTCAGGGGGAGATTGTAGGTTTGCTGGGGCCAAACGGTGCCGGTAAAACGACTTCGTTTTATATGGTGGTAGGGCTGGTAAAGCCCGATAGCGGCAATGTGTACCTGGATGACGAGAACATCACCAAATTACCCATGTATAAAAGGGCTAAAAAGGGCATAGGCTACCTGCCACAGGAGGCTTCAATTTTCAGGAAACTATCGGTAGAAGACAACATCTCTGCCGTACTGGAAATGACCGAACTTACCCGCGCTGAGCAGTCCCGCAAACTCGAAGAGCTGCTTGAAGAGTTTCACCTGGGGCATGTGAGAAAGAGCAATGGCGATGTGCTGAGTGGGGGAGAGCGCCGCAGAACAGAAATAGCGCGTGCGCTGGCAGTGAATCCAAAATTTATATTGCTCGATGAACCTTTCGCTGGTATTGACCCTATTGCGGTAGAAGATATTCAAAGTATTGTTGCAACCCTTAAGTATAAAAATATCGGCATATTAATTACAGATCATAATGTGCAGGAAACGCTTTCTATTACTGACAGAGCCTACCTGCTGTTTGAGGGCAAGATATTGAAGGCTGGTTCAGCAGAAGAACTTGCTGAAGATGAGCAGGTTAGGCGTGTTTACCTCGGGCAGAACTTTGAACTAAAACGTAAGATCTACAGCCCGAATCCCATGTCTACTTTTAAGGAGGCAAAGACGAACTAATATGGTAAAAATTGTTGTAATGATGCTCGGTATTCAACCTGCACCAAACACAAAATGATACCCAAACAAAAAACTATAATTATAAATGAGTATACTAATTAGCCCTGCTTTTAAAGGATTTATCAAGTTAAGGCAAAGTGCAATTGACAATTTCATGCACAATCCTATTGATACCCAGCAGCAGGTTTTTAACCATTTAATAGGGTCGGCACAGTTTACCGAATATGGTAAGAAATATGACTTTGAGCACATCAACAGCATAGTTGACTTCAAGAAAAATGTGCCTATCAATGATTACGAATCACTGAAACCCTTCGTTCAGCGCATATTTGAAGGCAATCAAAATATATTGTGGCCATCACCTATTACCTGGTTTGCCAAGTCGAGCGGCACTACCAGCGATAAAAGCAAGTTCATACCGGTAAGCAAGGAGTCGCTCGATGACAACCATTTTCGCGGTGGAAAGGATGTACTTGCACTCTACCTCAAAGATAATCCGCAGTCTAACGTCACCTCGGGCAAGTGCCTTGTACTTGGCGGCAGCCACCAGATCAATCAGTTGAATGCGGCGTCTTTTTTTGGTGATATCAGCGCGGTAATGTTGCAAAACATGCCCTTCGCATCTAAGCTTTTCCGACTGCCGGAGATGTCAATTGCGCTTATGAACGAGTGGGAGGAGAAAATAGAGCGTATGGCGCACAGCACCATTCATGAAAATGTAACCTACATAGCCGGTGTACCTACCTGGACAGTAGTGCTGATAAAGAGAATATTTGAAATTACCGGCACCAACAACTTGCTGGATATATGGCCCAACCTGGAATTGTACATACATGGCGGCGTGAATTTCACACCCTACCGCAAGCAGTTTGAGCAGTTTATACCAAGTACCAACATGCACTACCGCGAAACCTACAATGCGTCGGAGGGTTTCTTTGCAGGTCAGGACCGCGAAGATGAAGACGGCATGTTGCTGTTCCTGAACCACGGAGTATTTTATGAATTCATGCCAATGTCAGAGTATGGGAAAGATAATCCACTAACACTTACACTAAAGGAAGTAGAGCCCTACAAGAACTATGCTATGGTGATAAGTACAAACGGTGGCTTGTGGCGTTACCTTGTGGGCGATACGGTACATTTTACTTCAATAGATCCTTACCGGATAAAGGTTACGGGCAGGATAAAGCATTACATTAATGCATTTGGCGAGGAAGTGATTGTTGATAACAGCGATAATGCCATAGCCATAGCCTGCGCTGAAACCGGAGCTATTGTTGTTGACTATTCTGCAGCACCTGTGTACATGGATGGCAGCCACAACGGAGCCCATGAGTGGATCATAGAATTTGATTACCTACCCGTGTCGCTTGACTTATTCACCAGTTTACTCGATAAGTCGCTGCAGGCCATTAACTCTGACTATGAGGCGAAGCGATATAAGGACATCGCATTGCGGATGCCGATAGTGCACAGGATGCCTAAGGACGGATTTAAAAAATGGATGAAGGATAAAGGAAAACTCGGTGGCCAGCACAAAGTACCCCGCCTGAGCAATGAGCGGACTATGCTGGAGCAAATGCTGAAATACGTGAACGAATAGACGCTGGAAAATTACCTGATTATATTCCGCCACCGCGTCAGCGACACGTAGTATTCACTTTCAGTGGCTATTTCTATTTTCAGTGGGTTGAGTTGTATTTTTATATAGGCAAGGTCTTTATTTAGTGGCATTTGTTCTATGTCATTGCGCCTCACCTCAAGCGCATAGAATTTGTTGGCCTTATCAGGTCGGTCTTTTATGTGGGTTACTATTGTGCGATAGCCACCATCAGCATATTGCAGGTTTTTGAGTTCCGGCAACTTCCAGGCAATCTGAAATACCTTTCTTTCGTCAGGTGGTAGCTTGCTTGCAATTTTCTGATAATATTCTTCTCTGTTCGTTTTGCTGAGTAGTCCAACCTCAAAATAGAGCGAATCAATATTGATAAACGCATTATCAGGAGCC
>CAILMA010000341.1 GCA_903835145.1 uncultured Bacteroidota bacterium | reverse complement strand
GTGGGGTAAGCAATTATTTGTGGTTCTTGGCAGGTACAGAAGGGTAGTGTTTTTCGATGGTGAAATGAACGGGAAAAACACCCTTTTTTATTGGGTGTTTTACATAGGTATGTGACCAATGGTAATGTGCAATTTTACGGTATAAAAATTGCACACTATGACTACCGGTAAAAGTTCACAATTGAGAGGTATCAGATTGACCAAAAGGGAGAAAGAAATTCTGGATTTTATATTATCAGGGCTGGCAACCAAGCAGATTGCCGGTATACTGAGCATTAGCCACAATACCGTATATAACCACCGCCGCAACATCCTTAAAAAGAAGGGTGCCAAGAAATGCGTGGATCTTGGGATAGCGGTGTAGGTATGGATGGGTTTTTAGCGAAGTAGCCAACCGGCACCCGAGGGTGTGGGTTGGTTGTTTTTTTTAGGGCGGTGAAATAAATATTATCTTATCATCACAGTGACATTCTAAAACATATTTGAAGGTTTTCAGCCTATCCATTTCTTTGTATTTACCCACTTTTTCTTGAAACGCCTGGGCAAATTATCTTATCTTAGCGAGGAAATGAAAAGGTACTACTACGCCAACAGCATACGGAATTTTTTGAGCGATTCAAGCGAGGAAATTCTCGGACAAATTACGGGAAGTGACTTGTTTGATACAATGCAGACACAAAAGCGGGCGTGGCAGGCGGAAATATCTATTCTTAAACAATGTCTAGTTGAGTTTGAAGGGGATATTTTTTTTGAGTTTTCGATACCAAGGATGGGGCGTCGAATTGATGTTGTTCTGGTTGTTCAACATGTAATTTTTGTAGTGGAGTTCAAAGTTGAAGAGAAGGTTTTTTCAAATCATGCGATCGATCAGGTTTTTGACTATGCCTTAGATCTTAAAAATTTTCACGAGACGAGCCACGATAAAGTTATTGCACCAATATTAATTGCGACCGGGGCCAAAGATACTTTCACGAAAATTGAAATGACCGGGCATTTTGATAATTTGATAGGTCCGATAAACGCGAGTCCTGCGTTGCTCCCCAAAGTTATAAAAAGTGTGCTTGAATTTGTCGACGGAGATCGTATAGATCCAAGCTACTGGGCGAACGGAAGGTACGTCCCAACACCTACGATAATTGAAGCTGCTATGGCACTTTACAATAGCCATACGGTAAAAAATATTGCAAACATTGAAAAGGAAAACCTCAGTTTAACTACCGGGATTATCGCAGATGTGATACACAATGCGAAAATTAAAAACGAAAAAGTCATATGTTTTGTAACCGGAGTCCCGGGCGCTGGTAAAACTCTTGTGGGGCTTGATATTGCTACGAAACATTTAGACAAAGACACGTTGGAAACCAGTGTGTTTCTATCGGGCAATGGGCCTCTGGTCGCCATATTGCGAGCTGCTCTTACTAACGACAAATGGCAGCGGGATAAAGAGCAAGGCAAAAAAACAAAAAAGGGTGATATTTCTAATGAAGTAAAAACGTTTATACAGAACGTTCATCATTATCGTGATGAATATTTAAAAGACACTCAACGGCCGCCAGTCGATCATGTTGCGATTTTCGACGAAGCTCAAAGAGCATGGAATAAGGAGCAGACTGTAAATTTCATGGTTCGCAAGAAAAACCAGCCTAATTTTTCTAAATCCGAACCTGAGTTTTTGATTTCTTGCCTCGATAGGCATAACGATTGGGCGGTAATTGTGTGCCTCGTCGGCGGCGGTCAAGAAATAAACACCGGGGAAGCCGGCATTGGTGAATGGATTGAGTCATTGAATCGGTCATTTCCATCATGGCATATTTACATTTCGCCGGAGCTTAAAGAAAGTGAATACGCAACAGGTAACGTTGCCGGATTGCTCCAAGAAAGGCGAAATGTATTCACGAATGAACATTTACACTTGTCTGTATCCATGCGGTCGTTTCGTGCTGAGCATCTGTCGTCATTGGTTAAAGAAATATTGGACTTGGAAATCCTCACGGCACAAAAGTCGTTTCTAAAAATAAAAGAAAAATATCCAATTGTGCTTACGCGACATGTTGACAAAGCTAAAGCCTGGTTGAAAAAACAAGCTCGTGGCAGTGAGCGGTACGGCATTGTCGTCTCGTCCCAAGCGCAGCGACTAAAGTCCCTTGCAATAAATGTAAAATCTCCTGTGGATCCAGTTCATTGGTTTTTAAACGGTAAAGATGATGTAAGGTCATCTTTTTTCTTAGAGGATGTGGCGACAGAATTTCAAGTGCAAGGTCTCGAGCTGGATTGGGCATGCGTGACGTGGGACGCAGATTTTCGGTATTCATCGAAAGGTTGGGAAACTTATTCATTTCAGGGCAATAAATGGCAAAATATACGCAAAGATGAAGGGAAAAAATATCTAAAGAATGCATATCGAGTTCTACTCACAAGGGCAAGGCAGGGCGTTGTAATTGTTGTGCCCGAAGGTGATTTTGAAGATATCACAAGGAAGAATGAGTTTTATGATTGTACTTTCAATTATTTGAAGCAGATAGGTTTTGAAGTTTTAGGTTAGCAGTTGCCGCCATCCTCACAAGCAGCGAAAGTATGCATGGAAGGATATTCAAGACAACAATGGAGTTGGAATGTTTTGTCGGCAGTAATAACGTCGGTGAAGTTGGTGCGTGAGCCACAATAGGGGCAGGTCGTTGGCTGGTCGCTGAGTAAAAAGAAATTGTTTTGCGGGTTGTTTTTCAGGTTTTCCATTGTTCGAATTTAGGTAGTAAGGTGTAGGCTACATTTGCTTATGAGTCACGTTGCGAAGATTGTGGGTAAATTTTAAAGTCGGCATTGTGGATTTTTGGAAGCCTGTTCAAACGGGTTATTGTTGCGCGTAGCTTCGTTCAATTGAACTATTTCCTACTTTTGGCATAGCGGCTGCCGGGAGGGTGGCTTTTTGTAAACAATAGATATATTTAGATACTAACAGAACATATGAATTACTGGCTTGTAAAATCGGAACCGTTTAAATATAGTTGGGACCAGTTTGTGAAGGATGGAGTCACTTTTTGGGATGGTGTGCGCAATTATGGTGCCCGTAATAACCTTAGGGCCATGGCCAAGGGCGACAAAGTGCTCTTTTACCACAGCAACGAAGGGCTGGCCATTGTTGGCATTGCTGAGGTGGTGAAAGAGGCCTACCAGGACCCGACTACCGACGATACCAACTGGGTAGTGGTAGATCTGAAACCGTATAAAACACTGCCTAACCCTGTGACGCTCGCAACGCTGAAGGCTGACAAAGCCTTTGAGCAAATGGACCTGATAAGGCTGGGACGGCTTTCGGTAGGGAAGGTAACGGAAGAAGAGTACAAGTGTATACTGGAAATGGGTGGACTGTAACTGGTAGCAATTGCGTTTGCAACCGGCTGCTCACCGGGCATTTTGGCATTGCAGCATTGGAGCGACTTTCTACTTAACTTTGCACAAAATTAAATTTATCGAACTTTCAGTTCCCGGTCGCGAAGGTGGTGCGGTGTGAGAAGTTGATGGATGTAAAAAAAATAATACTTTGAAGACAAGGAAATTAAAGAACGATAAGGTAAATATTATAACACTGGGTTGTTCTAAGAACATGGTGGATAGTGAGGTATTCAGCGGGCAACTGAAGGCTAACGGCATAGACGTAATACACGAAAATGGCAAGCTGGACCACAATATAGTGGTGGTGAATACCTGCGGTTTTATAGATAAGGCCAAGGAAGAGAGTGTGAATACCATACTGGACCAGGTGGAGCTGAAAAGGGCCGGAAAGCTGGATAAGGTATATGTAACCGGATGCCTGAGTGAGCGTTATAGAAATGACTTGTCCATAGAGATACCTGAGGTGGATGCGTGGTTTGGTACCATGGAGCTGCCGCAGATGATGAAGCAATTTAATGCAGATTACAAGGCTGAGTTGATAGGGGAGCGCTTCCTGAGTACCCCGAAACACTATGCCTACTTAAAAATATCGGAGGGTTGCAACCGCACCTGCTCGTTTTGTGCCATACCGCTTATGCGGGGGCAACACGTATCGAGAACCATAGAAGACCTTGTGGCCGAGGCCCGCAAGCTGGTGAAAATGGGCGTAAAAGAGATCATGCTCATAGCACAGGAGCTTACTTATTACGGGCTTGATATTTATAAAAAGCGTGCGCTCAGCGACTTGCTGAAGCACCTGAGTGATATTGAAGGGCTGGGCTGGATTCGATTGCACTATGCCTATCCGCACAAGTTTCCGCTGGAAATACTTGATGTGATGAAGGAGCGCGACAACATCTGTAACTACCTGGATATGCCGCTGCAGCACATATCAGACAAGATGCTCACGGCTATGAAGCGGCAGATAACCCGCAAGGATATTATAGAACTGATAGGTAATGTGCGCGATAGAGTGCCGGGTATTTGTATCCGCACGACGCTCATTACGGGTTTCCCGGGTGAAACGAGGGATGATGTGGAGGATATGAAGCAGTTTCTGGAAGAGACAAGGCTGGACAGGGTGGGTATCTTTACCTATTCGCATGAAGAAAATACATCGGCCTACGTGCTGAATGATGATATACCAGCTGAGGAAAAAGAGGCCCGCGCACAAGAGATAATGGAAGTGCAGCAGGAGATATCTCTTGAAAAAAATCAGGAGAAAGTAGGGCATACCTATAAGGTAATAGTAGATAAAAAGGAAGCCGGCCGCTACCTTGCCCGCACTGAATTTGATAGTGTGGAGGTTGATAATGAGGTGATTATACACAGTAAGAAGGCATTGCCGATAGGTGATTTCGTGAATGTTAAAATAACCAAGGCGTTTGATTATGACCTTGAAGGTGAGGTATTGTAGGTGACCTCAATCCCCCCGGCCCCCTTTCTCCACAAGTGGAGAAAGGGGGTGACGTTTTCCGCAAGCGGAGAAAGCGGGGGGTATTTTTTTCGATTAGGTGATTTTTTGTTGGCTGGTGTGGTGTTCAACACCTACGGCGTTGGTGGGTTGTTGTTTTTAACCGCCGGTTTCGCCGGCGGCTATTCAAGTTGAAGCCCGTCGGGCTTCCGGGG
>CAILMA010000340.1 GCA_903835145.1 uncultured Bacteroidota bacterium | reverse complement strand
TCTGCACTTAGTTTGTTCATTTCAACTGTCACTTCAAGTAGGTAATCAGTGCCGCTTCCTGTGGCGTGTGCATCGGTTACTTTGTTGTCATACAACGTTATTTTCTGGAAGTCATCTGTTACCATGTATTGAAAAGAATCAGGTACCGAGGCCCTCAGGCAAGCCAGCCAGTCGTTGGTTGTAGGGTAGGGTGGTCCTTTGAATGCGAATTTTTGAATGAAATTTCTCAAAGCATGGTTTATACTGTCTTCGCCTATATACTTGGCCAAGCTCCTCATGATAACGCTGCCTTTGGGGTAAAAAATATACTGTTGCCCCATGTCCACCAATGCAAGCGGTTTTTCTTTTTCCGATTCGCCCGAGCGGGCTGCGAGGTACTTGTCAATGTCGATGTGGATGAATTTCCTCATTCTTTCCTCGCCAATCTGTTTTTCGAGTATTGTAATGGCGCTGTATTCTGCAAATGACTCGGACATCATGTTTGAGCCCTCCACATTGGCTCCTATTACCTGATGGGCAAACCACTGGTGGCCAGTCTCGTGTGCAGTCACATAAAACGGGTAGTCAATGTCTTCCTTGCTGCTGTCGTCCACTTTTGCAATAAACCCTATGCCTTCTGAAAAAGGTATGGTATTCGGGAATG
The DNA here is from genome assembly GCA_903835145.1 of uncultured Bacteroidota bacterium. Taxonomy (GTDB): domain Bacteria; phylum Bacteroidota; class Bacteroidia; order Chitinophagales; family Chitinophagaceae; genus Flavipsychrobacter. Next base: position 4,360 of record CAILMA010000340.1, on the reverse strand, counting down.
ATTGAGCGAATTCCATATATCTCGGGAATTCCAGAATCCTGAGTTGCCTGTGTTGGTAGGGTGAGAAATTGGTAGAATAATAGTCAAGTGCCTTTTTCATGCCATTAAACATACGGTCAAGGTTGTACTCATGGCCGGGTTGGTAGTAGATTTCAAGGTTTACGTCATTCCACTTCTCTTTCTTTACCGCATATCTGGCTGAAACTATATTATAGAAATTGAGAATTTTGCTGTCCATTTTGTAGTGGAAATAACGCCGGTTGTTTTCCGTCCATTCTTTTGTGAGGTAGCCGGGCACAATTGCGATTTGATCGGGCTCCGTACTCACTGTGGCATCAAATGTTATGTAGTCGGCATCATTTATAAACAGACTTTCGTTGTATGCCGCAGTGTCAGTAATGGGGTTAGATGTGCGCCGGTATGCCATGCCATGTTTTTTACGGTTATTGTTGTCTCTCATTTCCAGTTGGGCACTATAACCAATATGTGGTAAGAAACTGGTATTATTCAAGAATGTGCCATTATACAATGGTGTTGACAAGCCTGTAAAATCATGCTGGAAGCCCTTGGTTTCCATTACTATATTGAATTTCAATACTATATTATCACCGGGAGCGAGTGGACGTGAAAGTTTGTAAATGCGGTAAACATTAAAATCGGTATCGTTTAGCACGAGTTGGGCGGGTATATCAAATGCAATAGATTTTATATTTACTTCACCGGGAATCAACAAGTGTATTGAGTCAATACTTGAATTTGTTTTGTTTTTCAGTACAAAGGTTCCGTTAGCCTTTAGTCCAAGTTCAGACGGAAAAAGATCAACCTGCAATGTTACATCTGTGATTTTTGGCTGGGGAACCCGGTCAAATTTTTTATATCTTTTCTCGTAGGTGGCCTGAAGTTCTTCTGCTTTGAAAGAGGACATGTGGTTGTTGATAACATTTGTATTGTAATATATGAATCCCCCAATGCCAAGGAAGCAAAATATAGCTATAGTAAGCGCGGTTATTGCTCGTTTTCTTGATGCAGCGTCGGCCTGTTGAAACCGCCAGCTGAGGCGGGTTTCAGCGCCCCTTGCCCATAAAAGGCTGGAAAGTATAGCAAGACAAACAGCAAAGGCACCCCAGTACAGTTTAAAAACAACGAATGGATACACACTCTGTCCGAACCCATTCATATCAGAATAAATGAATCCCGGGTCGGAGCCGAATATCAATAAATTGTGTTTGAGTACAACGCTGGCAAAGCCAGTATTCCATGCAAAAAACAGAATCACTATAAAATAACCGACATATTTATTGCTTACCAGGGTGTGAACAAAAACGCAGACTACAGCAAGCAGCCAAAGATCTATGATTTTGAAGCCGAAGAGGTATTTTACGTAAAGCAACAACTCAAGGTGGGTGTAGCCTTTAAACAACTGCACCGCTATACCGCACACCATTATTATAAGCAGCAAAACGAATTGCATAAAGAAAAGACCTGCAAGTTTACTTACATAGAACACCCAGTTGGGCACGGGTAATGCATCGAGGATATTATCCATTCGGTTTTCCCGGGCGCGCCACACGATCTCGCCTCCAAATAGTACGGTGAGGATGACCATAAAAAGATAGAAAGCGCCTGTGAAAGCGTCTATCACCGCATAGGTAACAGGGTAGGTTGGTGTGTCAAATAGCTTGCCCAGCTGCGTAGATGCAATAAAGAGGAACAGCATACCGAACAACAGGATGATGCGGAAAAAGGTATTGCGCATCAGCGTCTTGCATTCGTTTACTGCCAGTCCCCATAGATTAGCCATGTGAGCACGGGTAGTGAAGGTCCGGGTAGCAAGCGGTAGTTTGTTGATATTTATTGCCGGGGTATTGTATTTAATGGCGCTAAGTTTTTCTGAAGGGCGGGTTTTCTTGAACTGGAGCCTGCGTGGTGCCGATGAGAAGGAGAAGCTAAAATAACCGATCAAGAATACAACAATTGATACCCCAATCCACAACAGTCGGTTCCAAAGCAACAGTCCTGCCATGTGGTAAACCATTCGGTTTTTATCATAGGAGCTCCAGTACTTGCTTATCGCCTGCTTGGCGTGTCCGCCCAGTGGGTCGAGTAAAGCGGCAATGGTTTCAAATTGAAGGGAACTGAATAAAGAGTTAGAGACAGCCATACCGACCCAAAGAATCAAGAGCGACATCCAAATGATGAATATGTCTCTGGCAATAAGGCTCACAGCAAAAAATATAGCCCCCTGCAAAATAGCGTTCGGCATTATGGTTTGCCAGAAGTTATTGATATAGGGCAGTAGCATAAACGCTTCTATCTTATCGGGGTTCACCCACGGAGAGGCGTAGGCAAGCATCATACCCAGGGCAGGTCCGGTAAGTATGAGCAGGCACACCACCACTGAGCCGGCAAACCGGCCAAACAGGTAGTCGAACTTCGACACAGGGGTTGTGAAAATAAGGTTATGAGTATTGTATTTAAAGTCTTTCAATACCGCATTGCCTATTACAGCAACCACTATTATAGCGCCTATCCAACCATTAATGGCAGAAAGAAAAGCGTCAACTACTGCAGGCGAATTAGCGAATATTTTTTCGCCCGCCATATTGAGCGGTATGTCTTTAAAAGCCCCTCCTATGAGGAGTGCCATAAAGAATGTAACCGCAAACAATATGAAAAAGTAGATGTATGTTGAAAGTGTCTTCAACAATCTCTTTATTTCAAATAAAAATATAGTACTGAACATTATGAAATTTTTTTAAAACACAGTGCAAAGGGTAAAGCCATATTGGTAATACAGGAAAACAAATGCCGATAGTTTACGATATATTGGCAAAATATATGTCCTCAAGCGTGGTTTTATGCGCTTCAAAGCCGATACCCGGGTCATTCTCACTTGTCACATAAATCACTACTGCTCCGGCCGATAGTTTAGAAAGGATTACCTTGTATTCGCCTTGGTATTGTGCTACTTCTTCCTTTTTCACTTTCTTAGTCCATACCTGGTGCTGCAATTGGGTAACAAGTGCTTCAGGATGGCCTTTTTGCACTACCTGCCCGTTGGCTATAATAGCCATATCGTTGCAGAGCTCGCTCACGTCATCAACAATGTGTGTAGATAGTATAACGATGATATTTTCACCTATTTCGCTGAGCAGGTTATTAAAACGTAGCCGTTCTGCGGGGTCAAGACCAGCCGTTGGCTCATCCACAATTATCAATTTAGGGTTTCCTATCAGTGCCTGTGCAATACCGAACCTTTGTTTCATACCACCGGAATAGCCCCCAAGGTACTTTGTCCGGTGCTGATAGAGGTTTACCTGCTCCAGCAAGGCTTTTACCAGCTCTTTTCGTTCCTTGTCATTACCTATTCCTTTTAGCCTTGCTATATAATGTAGCATCTCTTCCGCCGACACTTTTGGATACACGCCAAATTCCTGCGGTAGGTAGCCAAGTACTTTGCGTAGTTCTTCTTTTTGAGTGGTAACATTTATGTCTCCAAATTGTATTGTTCCGCTATCTGCATCCTGCAACGTGGCTATCGTGCGCATGAGCGACGATTTTCCGGCGCCATTGGGCCCGAGTAGGCCAAACATACCGTTGGAGATGTTCAAGGAAACATTTTTCAGCGCCTGCACCCCGTTGGGATAGGTTTTGGAAAGATTGGTTATTTGTAACATAAATGAAAAATTGTCGGTTTTTTAATCGTTTTTGATGTTAAAGGGGATATAGAAGATCATTCTGCCGCAATAAATACCCACAATCGCAAGAATAGTGATTGAAGCGCATAAAATGGAGCAGGACTGGTATTATATCGTTAAGGTACAGTATTTTGTTACAAATGGCCATAGATATTTTTTATTTCAATAAAATTTTTATTCAAAGAGTTCTTTTAAGTTCCCTTTTTGGCAAATACTTTACTGTTTTAGAACGTGGTTTGCTTCGGTGGCCCGATTATGGTTCTGTGCTATGTTTCAACATTAAGTTATTATTCCCTTATCTTTGCCCTCTTAATTTTTCAAATTATGTCATCAACCTGGTTTCGGCGTAGTAAGCAAGGCATTTTAACCTCTACGAAAGAAAAGAAGGAAACTCCTGACGGACTATGGCATAAGTGCCCGGAATGCAAAGCAACCAGCACTATGAAAGAGCTCGCCGACAATATGCACGTTTGTTTGCACTGCGGCTTCCATAACAGAATCAATTCCAAAGAATATTTCGAGATACTTTTCGACAGCAATAAGTTCGAACTTTTGTTTGAAAATATAGTACCTAAAGACATGCTGAACTTCGTAGATATGAAGGCGTATGGAGGTAGGTTGCTTGAAGCGCAACGCAGCACGGGGCTCAGAGATGCCATGAC
>CAILMA010000339.1 GCA_903835145.1 uncultured Bacteroidota bacterium | reverse complement strand
TGCTTTTTTCTTCGCGGTCTTCAAACAGGTATTCGTTGATCTTCCTTGGACTGCCATGTACCAGTAACAGATTCAATTTATCGTCATTGAGTTGAAATTCAACCTTGATATGTGCTGGCAATGCTCTGAGGTAAGCCCTTTCGGTATCGTTCATTATACTGTTGGTGTAGCCAATTGATATTTTACCCATTGCCTTTTCGTCATCCGTTTTATAAGCACAACCGCATTCATCAATACCGCGGCCTATACCAAAGTCATAGTTGCCGGCGATTGTGGGTATCATGCGCCGCCGTACTTCCTTCACAACTTCATTTGGCCAGGTATTATAGCCTACCAGGTCCCCCAGGCAGTATAGGGCGTCGGGTTGTTGCAGGTCAATATGCGCCAAAACAGCCTCAAGTGCAGGCAGGTTGGCGTGAACGTCGCTAAAGAGTGCAATTTTCATATTATTTATTATTTATAAATTTCCAAACTGGTACTGCCGCAATGGCGCCGATAACCGTTGCGGTTAAATAAATCCAAAGGTGTTCAGTGTGGCCGGAAACTATTGCCGGACCAAGCGACCGGGCAGGATTCATAGACGCCCCGCAAACCGGACCAGCAAACATGGCCTCTAAAGCCACTACGCCACCAATAGCCAGGCCGGCAAACATCCCTTGCTCCTTACTGCCGGTTGCCACATTTATGATCACAAGCATGAGGAAAAAAGTGAGGATGAATTCCATTGCAAAAGATTGCCATTCTGTGCCGGCAGGCATGGTAGCTCCCAAAAGAATATGATCAGGGAACATAAGCCGAAGCGTAAAACTTGCCGCTATTGCTCCCGCTAACTGACTGATTATAAATGGAAAAATACGCTTTACCGGAAATTTTCGTGCAATTGAAAATGCAATGGTAACTGCAGGATTGAAATGCGCGCCTGAAATATCGCCGAAAGCATAAATCATACTCATAACAATAAGCCCGAAGGTTATCGAAATCCCGGCATGAGTAATCGCGCCGGAGCTCACCTGATTGATGATGATGGCACTGGTGCCGGCAAAAACAATGGCATATGTACCAAGAAATTCTGCAAGGTATTTCCGCATCTTATTAATGGAATGAGGTTAATTTATATTAGATCACTTAGTTGCAGCAACCGCTCCCGGGCACGCAGCATTCGGGTTTTCTCGCAAACACGGTAATACTGAATATACCTACACCACTATTTTTAAACGTGAGGATTTCTTGTTCTGTAAGGTAAGTGGCAAGTATATCATCTGGAACAGTAATCTCCTTAATCTTCTGTACCGTTATAGCCTCAAAACCAGCATTTTGTATCAGGCCAAGGTATTCTTCTTTTTGGATGGCGCCAGATATACAACCAGCATACATTTCGGCTGTTTTGCGCAATTTTTCGGGCAGGTTGCCCACAAGTACCACGTCTGAAATACTAAAATGACCTCCGGATTTCAATACCCTGAAAATCTCATTAATTACATTTTTCTTGTTCGGAACAAGGTTGAGCACGCAATTACTTACTACCACATGTGCAACGCCCGAGGTTACAGGCATTTTTTCTATATCTCCAAACCGGAACTCAACATTATTGAATCCAAGTTTTTCGGCGTTGGCACGAGCTTTTTCAATCATTGGTTCCGTGAAATCAATGCCTATCACCCTACCTTTTTCGCCGGTAAGCGCACGTGCTACAAAGCAGTCGTTACCCGCACCGCTCCCGAGGTCTATTACGGTGTCACCCGGTTTTATTTGAGCAAATTCTGTTGGCATACCGCAACCGAGACCCAAATCGGCATCGGCATTATAACCCTCGAGCTGCGTATAGTCATCGCTCATAATATTGTAAACCTCAGTGCTGCAACCACCCGACCCACAGCAAGAACTCATATTTGTCTCTTTAT
>CAILMA010000338.1 GCA_903835145.1 uncultured Bacteroidota bacterium | reverse complement strand
TGGCTCGATAAACTCAGCAACCTGGAAAGGCTGATGAATGGTGAGGCTGGTTGAAAAGCATGATAATGTTGAAAATTCTTGGGGCAATTACCATTTTATTTGAATTCACTGAACGGGAAATTATAACATTTACTCTACCATTCCTTCTATTTTGCTCAAAATCGACAACATTATCGAATTTGCTATTTCACTTCCCTCTTCGACAGTTATTACTTCATGGTAGAGTTTATCAACGGTAAATTCAAATCCAGAAGACTTTAATTCATAGGAATTGTCATGGAAATCAATTCTTATGACCATAGAGATGCTAACTACTTCAGTTGTATTTCTCAGGCCCGAAAATGAAAGAAAATACTGCAAGGATTCTAATTCGAAAGAGTTGCTTTTGTCCATTCGGTCATCGATCCATTCGATAAAATGGCCCATTGAGGCAAATCGCTTACTATAGCTTTTATCTTCCATCTCAAATACAAAATCTGTATAATAAACTGAAATTGATGCATCAGTGTTTTTAAAAAGATTGTTAAGTTCGCCAACTTTACTTAAAACAATTTCGATAAAAGGTGCAATGTTATCTTTCAAACATTCCAGCATCACTTTTTTATCCTTTTTTACCTTTATGATCTCTTCATTGATGTTCAACTTCTGTCTGAGAATGCGCAATTTCTTATCGATATCAACACCGTTTCCATTTTTTCTGGATTCGATGTCAGCAACATAAAACCTATTTACTTTGGCCACATAATAATCCCGGTTATTGGCAAGCATTTCAACATCTACCAAGTGATTGGCAATTAACACTGCAATGCTCTCATAGGCATAGCCAAGTCCAGAAGGGTCCTTAACACCCTGCTCTATCACCGGTAACTTTTCACCGAAACTGAAATAGGGTATGTATGGTATTTTTGTAAGTTCGAGAAAATCCTTCCTATTCACTGACGTGGGCAGCCAGTCATTATAAGTAGGCTCCAATTCACTTGCAAACTTCTCTAACCATTGCTGCGATAATTTAAACTCGGTGTTTGCGTCAAATTTGGATGGGATGGGCAAAAAAATCAATTTCTGCCGATCGTAAGGTAACTTTTGCTGTGCATTGCCCGCGCGTTTGATAATGTCCAAAACTCCATCAAAACCATGATTGGTCGCAGTAAACAACATTACGACTGTGTCCGGTAGTTGAATTGTGCAAATTCCACCTATTTCAGTAATACCAGTCCTGCTGTCAATTAGTATGTAGTCATATTGTGCGAGCCACTCGTCTCGCCATTTTTCAATCAACAATCCTCCATCATTCTTATAAAACTCATCAACATCGAAACTGCGTACTCGTTTAAAGTATTCATCATCCCTTTTTCCTGATGAAATAAACTGAATCGGCGAATCGCCAGAACCGATTTCAATCTCGACTATACAATCCTGCCAACCAACTTGGGTTCCATCGATTAGTAAGTCAACGACACCTGTTTTTGTTTGAACAAGATTAACATCAACATAGTCTTTATAAAAATGCTCTAATCCGGGTGCTTCAAGATCCCAATCAACTACCAACACTTTGTGCCCCCACTTAGCCAGCACAACGGAAACATTCGCAAGCGCCATAGTGCGACCAACACCGCCTTTATAAGAATAAAAAGTTATAATTTCGCTCATAACGTCGGGGGAATTTTAGAGGGTGAGCTAACTAAACTGTTAACTGAAAGCAAAGCTTCAGAAATCCACTCAGGCTTTTTCCAGTCTTCATCCCACGCCGGAGCATTATTATAGGCATGAACTACACTTTTCATCCACCTTAAAATTTTCTCTTGCAAATCAACATACAATTTGGTACCCTTAATTTCGAGACGAAAAAAGTCATTAAACGACTCAATTTGAAAAGTGTTAACGTGTTCAGAAAAATGCTCGCCATCTGAAACCTTTATTGGCAAGATAATTCCGTTTTGGTTTTCCTTGGACATGTACCCACACCTCCTCTGTCGATAATCCATTATAGCAAATTCGCGTTTACACCATTCTGAATTAAAATAGGCTGGAGAACAAATGGAAACCATAATGCGCGAATGAATTAATGCATCTTCTATTTTCTTATCCCAAAGCTGTCCGTTCAAAATTTCTTCTGTGTCTTTGAATATTTTTACATCTTTTATATTCAAGGCGTCTTCAAGATGTGGTTTGAAAAAAGGCAGGAATAATTCATTTACCCAGTTCCCGTGTGGAAATTTGAGGTTATAACTTAAAAAAACATCGTATTTATATGCCATAAAAACGCCCAACAAGATTTGAAGATACACGCAGAAAACAACAGAATGACGAAATTAACGCATTTCGCATAAAGAATAAAGAACGTTTAGAAAAGGTGCTCCGCATCCTGAAATTCCTATATCCGTTTTACTTTTGAATTATTATTACGAACTACTATCTTCCCCTCCACACTACCTTTATCATACTTGGCAGCACAACGAGCAATAGCGGCAGCGCAACGACAAAGCCACCTATTACTGCGATGGCCAGTGGCTGGTGCAGTTGGGCACCGGTACCAATACCCAGTGCCAGCGGCATAAGTGCTATTATGGCCCCAAGTGCAGTCATTAACTTGGGGCGCAGCCGGGTGGAAATAGAATAAATAATAGCATCATCAACCGACATGGTGCGCAGCGCATCCTTAAATTGCAGGAAGGTGAAAATGGCATTCTCCCCTATTATACCTACTATCATGATAAGGCCTGTGTAGCTGCCCACATTAAGCGCAGTGTGCGTGAGGAACAACCCAATGTAACTGCCTGAAATACCCAGCACAGCAAGCAATATTACCAGCAGCGCTACCCTGAAATCGCGAAAAAGGAACAGAATGGTAATAAAAACCAGCAGGCTGGAAGTAAACAAGATGAGGAGTAGCTCGGTAAAACTTTGCTTCTGTTCGGCATAAGATCCCCCGTATTCCACGTGATAACCCGGTGGCAGTACCAGCTTCTTATTGATTCCGCTCTGAATGTCCGCAATAACGCTGCCAAGGTCCCTGTTTTCAAGTCGGGCGGTAACAGAACCCATGCTTTGCAGGTTCTCCCGCTGTATCTCTGCATCACCACTGTCTATCACCACCGTGGCGAGATTCTTGATGGGTATAAGCTTTCCTCCCGGCAGAAAGATCTGCATCCGCTCCAGGTCAGCTGCGCTCATTTGCCGGTTGCCTGCATATACGGTGCGCACAGTAGTAAGCTGCTCTTTTTCCAATATTGACCCCGCCACATTTCCTTCAAGTGCGTTTTGCAACTGGTATTGCAGGTTGGCAGGCGATATCCCAAACTGTGCCAGTAATGCATAATTTGGCACTACCCTTATGGAAGGCCCGGCAATCACTATACCGTTAAACACATCTGCGGTACCTTTTACACTCGTTATGATATCAGCCGCATCGCGGGAAAGCTGCTGTAAGACGGCTTTGTCATCGCCATATATTTTCACTTCCACCGGCTGCACGGCCGTCATCAGGTCGCCCAGCATATCGCCTATAACTTGTCCAAAATCGACCCGCAGGGCTGGCTGGCTGCCCTCTATCTTTTTCCGCAGGCTGCTTATCACTTCTTCGGTCGTCTTTTCCCTGTTCTTACGGAGTTGTATCAAGTAGTCTCCACGGTTGGGCTCAGTAATAAAGAAGCCCATTTGTGTACCTGTCCGGCGGCTGTAGGCCTCAACTTCGGGCTGTTTCACTATCAACTTTTCTACTTCCCGCATCATCCGGTCAGTTTCTTCAAGCGAGGTTCCCGGTGGCGAACTATAGTCGAGCACAATGCTGCCCTCGTCCATCTCCGGCAAGAAGCCAGTAGTTAATTTTGGTAAAATTATTACGGTTGCTGCTACTAATATCCCGACAATCGCAAAGCTGACCACTGGTCTCTTTATTACGTAAGCGACCCATTTTTGGCGCTTCACTTCGTGCTCTGGCTGGCTAATGGCACCACCATCTGCTTCCCCTATCACATCGGCATTTTTCGTTGACAAGGTTCTTTTTGACAACAGCAGGTACACAACCGGCAATCCTATCCACGTTACGACGAAGGAGCACGACAGTGTAATGATCATGGTATTGGTGAGTACTTTGAAATAGGCACCTGCTACCCCGCTCATCAATGCGAAGGGAAGAAAAATGACAATAGTACTTACCGAAGACCCCACCATAGCAGGAAAGAGGAATTTTATGGCTTTCTGTACCAGCACAGGCGCAGGTTCACCAGGGTGTTCTTCATGGGTCCTGAATATCTGCTCTACCACAACTATCGCGTCATCAATAATAAGCCCTATCGCTGCAGCAATAGCACCGAGTGTCATTATATTAAAGGTATACCCGCAACAATAAATAACAATAAGTGTGAGGCACAAGGTCACAGGTATAGTAATAAGAATTGTAGCACTTGCCTTTACGGACCGAAGAAATATTACAGCTACGATAATGGCCAGTGCCATGCCAATCCAGAGGCTGTCTGTCACACTTTTAATAGAGTCATTTACAAAATCGGCCTGTATATAGTAGGGCTTTATGGTCACATCGGCAGGTAAAAGCTTCTTAAGTCCCGCTATCCTCTTTTCTGTTTCTTCTGATACATCTATCAGGTTCGCATTCGGTTGCTTTAGCACGGCTACCAGTAAGCCCTCTTTCCCGTTGGCATTGATTTTTATGTATTCGGTGGCTTCGCGCACCTTAATTTCAGCAATATCCTTCAGCGTTATTATTCGCTTGCCATCATTATGAATCACTACATTGCCCAGATCATCTATGGTGTGCACAGTGGCATCAGTAACCGTAAGGTACATATACCTGTAGTCAGAGATGTAGCCATTGGACCTTACGAAATTTGTTTGTGCAAGCGCCCCGCTTACTGAGTCGGGCGTCATTGCAAGGAGCGCCATTTTTTGAGGATCCAGTATCAGCCAGTATTCCTTTTGTTTCCCGCCTATAATCCTGATTTCCGATACGCCCCTTGCCTGCGACAGATAGGGCTTTATGGTGTAGGTGGCAAGCTGGCGCAGCTCTATCGGCGACCTGTTGTTGCTCTCAAGCGTATAGCCCATTACCGGCAATATGGAAGGATTCATCTTCTCCACATTGATCTGAATATCTGGCGGCAACACGTTTTTTATCTCATTTATCTTCGATTCTATCCGTTGTTTGCTCAGGTCTATATCAGCATCCCACTCCATAAAAGCAGAAATCTCGCAGCTGCCCCGGCTTGTCGTGCTTCGTATGTTGTGCAACCCCTGCACCTGTTTTACTGTGTTTTCCAGCGGCTTGGTCACGGTCACCATCATCTTATTCACCGGCTGCTGGCCTGCGTCGGCTATTATCTTAATCTTTGGGAAGGTAATATCAGGAAACAAAGCCGTCTGCATTTTGGAATAGGCAAACATGCCACCAAGAATGGTGAGCGTAAGCAAAACTGCAAATGGACTCTTATATGCTGTGAAAAAATTCTTCATATACTACACATACGTGCTACGTTTTATAAAAAGCTTACCGCTTGCGTGGAAGCCAAATATTTGATTGTCTATGTCTTTTGCTTCCATGTACCTTGGGACAAAACACGTTCCAACTTGCATTTTTCTGCTTGCACCAGACCTAAACGCCGACCCATGAATCTATTTCCCTATTACAATCTTCGCAGTGTCCGGCAAGCCAAAATTACCGGTCAGCAAAATTTTTTCACCTTCATCGAGCTTCGGCTCCACAATTTCAATCCGCTCCTTTGTTTCTGCACCTTTCTTCACTGGTATCTTCACGGCAGTCGCGGAGTCTATAACCTTCATTATCCAGAAATCAGTCTGCGCATCATTGGTTAGCACAGCAGCCTTGGGCAGCGATACTACGTGATCGGCCTTCATCTTCACAATTTTTACCCGGGCTACCAGGTTTTCCGGTATGTTGCCGGCATCTGATACTTTTATCACCATATTCTGGGTTTGTGATGCCGCATCAACCGTAGGCATAGCACCGGAAACAGTTCCTTTTAAAATGTTGCCGTCCGCCAGCAACACATCAACTTTATCACCCACTTTCACATATCGTTTCAAGTCGTAGGGCAATGCAAGAATAAAGGCAAAGCTGCTTATATCGCTTATTACAGCCAGTTGCTCACCGTCCTGCACATAGTCACCCTTCACGTGGTTAAGCTGGGTGATGTAGCCCGAGCTACCCGCTTTCAGATGATTGACGCCCGAAAACTTAAATGACGGGTCAAGCTTATCAACCGCTGTACCAATGCTTTGTGCTTCCTTAGTTTTAACAACAAATAATGACTGCCCTGCTGCGACATACTTGCCCGGCGCAACGTTTGCTTCAGTAATATAGCCATTCACATTTGCCTTCACATAGCTTTTTTGCAAAAACGCAGACGTAGCATTGAGCTCTGTATACTCCACCAGCGACTCCCTGCTCACGGTTGTAACCGTAACAGGCGTACCAGCCGGGGCCGTTGGCTCCTCTGCCGGCTCTTTTGGGGCGCTGGCATTTTTGCAGGAACCAAGGCTTGCCAAATACAAACCTGCAATTAAAAGGAGACAATATTTTTTTTTAAATACAATACGCATTAAATAAGCATTTAACCCTTCCTTTTGGCCGGGATATACAATTAAAAAAATCAATACATAATGTATTGTGGAATATTGGGGTGTTCTGGATTAGCCATAACTTTTTGTTTTGCTGGGTTTACAATCAGGTCCATTTCTTCCATTGGCACGGCCCCCAAAAGTGGTTCATTACCGAGAACAAAAGCACCGGTAAAACAAAATCTATTCTCAAAATCTATCCTGATTGGCCCAACAAAAGGCACTTGCCTGATGCTGCCGTCGGCTATCGTTACATTTCGCTTTTCCAACTCTTCTAATTGCAATTGAACGACAATAGTTTCGGTAATGCTCATCATGAGCGCCCCTGTATCGGCCAGACAACGCACTTCTATCGCATTCAGCTCAGGTTTGCGCGGGTTGCTTATCAGTACTTTGGTGTATGTTAGTCCCATATAATGCAATTTTCATTTACAAATTTACCGGTTCCAGTAATTGATCTGGTTTATGATCTGTAGTTTGCTGATGTTGTTTTGCGTGAGTAGATTTTTTGCAGTCAGGTAGTTGTTTATTGCCATCACGTAATCCGATATTTTAGCATCGCCCGTTTCCAGTAGTTTGCTGTTTACTTTTATCAACCCCTCAGCGTACTTTATCTGTTCATTAATATCTGCTATCAGCGACTCTGTAGCGGCAAGCTGTTGCCTGAGCTGGGTGAGCTGCTGATTGTACTGGGCCATAAAAAAGGATTGATAAGTCGCCCTGCTGTTTTCAGCCAGGTGAATTTTATCTACCTGCATTTTGCGCTGGTGGCCATCATAGATGGGCACCGTGAAATTCAACCCCATGCTGTAACCGAAATTCTTATACGCCTCGTAGATGAATGACGAGCTGTATCCACCATTTGCAAACCCCGATAGTTTTGGCCGGTAACTATAGCTGAGCAATCCCAATTGGTTTTCGAGTTTTAGACTGTCTGTTTTATACCGCAACATGAATATTGATTGATCAAGTTCCGGCAGATTTTCAAGCCCTATTCCCGGTTCAGCCAATTCAGGCGCCGAGGTATCCGCTATTCCGCACAAATAATTGAGTGTTCCAAAGTCGACGCGCGTCTGAATGTTAAGTTGCTTGAGTTGAAGTATCTGCTGCTGGAGGGCTACGAGAAAAGCCAGATAATCCGTCTGGCGGTAAATATTACTTTGAGTGAGGTTCTTGAGCACCAGCTCCTGATTCTGCAAAGTATTTATAAGTTCTTTATTGAACGCTTGCTGTTGCAAATCGCCCCAAACAACAATGTACTGAGTCGTTATGCTCCTTTTCAGGTCTTGCTCGGCTATCTTTTGGCTGTTTCTGAGCGAGTCGGTGTTCAAGTGCAATGCGGCATATTGCGTACTCAGGTTTTTCTTTCCCACAAATGTCTTGTTTACATTCACCATGGCATTAAGCGCACCAATGTTGCTGAGCACTGGGTCATACCCATATCCGTTTACATATGGCGAATAGGTTGCATTACCTATACCCGATACCTGTGGCTTGTACCCGGCCGTGATTCGTTGACTATCAATCTCATTTATCAGAGTCTGGTTATTCAGGTCTTTCAGTAGCGGGTTGCTGGTAAGCGCAACTTTAATATAATAGTCGAGGTCCCTGCTTTGAGCCAGACAGCAAACCTGAAAAACAAATACTAAAAAGAAAGTCAGGAAGGGCCTGTTCATATCTTCACAAAGATACATTTTGTGCTGCAAACAGATTTTTTGAGCGTGTTAACAAAATTTAACATGAAATATACCCGCTACAGCAGTATGTTTTATGGAATTGCGTGCTGCTATGTATCTCTACACAAATACAACGTGGAGTTGTACATTTGCAACTGAAATAAAAGCAATGAGCCAACAGGAAAAAAACAAAATCAATGTGTTCCCTCTGATCGCAGATTTCTCAATGGGAACCATCTACATAGGCCTCAGCATTTGGATACTGGTTACACGCCATTTCGGAAATTTTGAACTTACCGGGCCGCTTGCATATGCCCTTATTGGCCTTTTGGTGGTTTACGGCGCGTTTCGTTTATATAGAGGATTTGATGGTTACAGGAAGAGACATGACAATTCTTAAAATTCATAGCGCGTTGTAACGTCGGCCGTGCCCAGTGTTTTGTTCCCCGGGGCTGTTAAATTATTGTTACAAAGGATATAAATAATTAACGTTTTTTTGAATTATCTGTAAAATTGTGGTCCTATGAGTCGGTTGGCTGTCTTATTGTTTATTCTTTCATTTACTTTATTGGGTTTTTCATGTGGCGATAGCGGCCCGGTCCGGGACACGCTCTCTTCGGGTTCTATTGATGTAAGTGCCGATGAGACCTATCGCTCAGTTATTGAAGCCCAGTCAAAGGTATTCGATAGCAGCTTCCCCAACGCAAAAGTTACCATACATTACAAGCCTGAAGCGGAGTGCTTTAGAGATTATTTCGACAATAAAGCCCGTATTATCCTCGTTACCCGCGAGCTTACCCCCGGTGAAAAAGAGTTGGCCAAACAAAAACAATTCTTCGCCTCTTCGGTAGCGCTTGCTAAAGACGTCGTAGCCATAGTGGTGAACAAAGAAAGCCCCGATTCCCTGTTGAGTGTAGAAGCCGTAAAGGGAATATTAACAGGGGTATATAAGAAAAAATATACCGTTGTATTTGATAATCAGGCATCAAGCCTTGTGCGGTACATAACGGACTCGTTGTTGAAAGGCCAAAAGCTCGGAGACAACGTATATGCAGCCAAGGGTGGCAAGGCAGTAATTGATTACGTGGCTAAAAATCCGAATGCTATCGGGTTTTCTGGGCTCTGCGACGTTTCAGACTCTAATGACGTGAACAATACCGGTGCATTCATAAACAATGTGAACGTTGTTGCATTGTATAATGATAGCCTTAAAGTATATTTAAAGCCTTACCTTGCCTATATTGGACTTAAAGAATATCCCTTGGTACGCAAATTGTACTACGTAAGCAGGGAAAGTTATGCAGGACTTGGCACAGGATTTGCAAATTTTTTAGGAGGTCCGCGCGGACAGCTTATTTTTGCACACGCTCACCTCTTTCCTTCAAGAATGGAAGTGACAATAAGAGAAGCCGAAATAAACAACGAAAAACAAAAATAGTTATTAAAACGAGTTAAAGACCGAACATAAAGATGAAAAGATTATTAATGGTTACCGTCGCTGTAGCATTGGCTTTCCTCGCTGTAGCACAACAACAGCCTACGCTGGAAAACGGTATTAAAATGTATAACTATGAGAACTACCAGAGCGCACAAAAGATTTTGATGCCGCTTTCGGTTAAAGACCCTATAGCTAATTACTACCTCGGTCTGTCGTTCCTGAAATCAGGTAACCCTACAAAGGCTAATTATTACTTCCAAAAATACCCGGATGACATTGCCAATATTTCTGGTACAGCCCGCGTTGCATTTGCCACCAAGGACGCGGCCAAAGGGATGGAGATAGCAAAAGATCTTGCAGGCAAGGCCAAGAAAAAAGAATACTTGCCATTGGTTTATGCAGCTGAAGCACTCACCTATTCTGATGGCACTGACCTGCAACAGGCCATACAATGGTACAAAGATGCCCTCGCCAAGGGACCCGATGATGTAGAAGCACACCTGGGCATGGGCGATACTTACCGCAAGATAGGCGGTGGTGGCGGAGAGGCCATGAACAACTATGAATACATTACCGACAAAAACCCCGGTAACTCCCTTGTGCTTAGCCGCATTGGCGATCTTTGGTACGATGCACGCAACTATGCCAGCGCAGTAGAATTCTACGAAAAGGCAAAAAATGCTGATAACACCAACCCGCTGCCATACAGGTCTTTGGCGCTTGCACACCAGCGTACGGGTGCCTACAACAAGGCGCTTGATAACATTAAAAAATACCTTTCTCTTTCTGACAATACCATATCAGACAGGGTAAACTATGCTGAGGTTCTTTATCTCTCCAACAACTACTGCGATGCAGCAAAAGAAGCCGGAGACCTGATAAACCAGCAACCACCTGCCGACAAAAAACTCGAATTGCTCGGTATTCTTGGTTTCTCACAGGCCAATTGCGGCGATTCTGTTGAGGCGCTTAAAAACCTCCGTTTGTATTTTTCTGGTCAGAAACCAAAAAGCATAACCCCGACAGCATATATAGAATATGGCAAGTTGTGGCTGAAGCTTGACAACATTGACTCCGCAGGTTATTATTATACACTCGGCATTAATGCAGATACTGCAAAAAACAAAACCGACGTTTACCGCCAAATAGCCGAAGCTTACAGGACAAAAAAAGAATATTGCAACGCCGGCGAATGGTATAACAACCTGATAAAAAGTAGCCCTGAGACTCAGGCGCTCGATCATTTCTGGTGCGTAGTTATGTATTACTACTGCAAAGACTGGAGCAAGGCACTTACTGCGGCAGAGCGTTTTGAAGGCAAGTTCTCTGATCAGCCTTCATCTACTTACTGGCATGCACGCGTACTTTCTGCAGTTGACTCTGAAGCTACCTCAGGCAATGCTGGTCCATTTTACTCAAAATGGCTTGAAAAAGTTGGCGCTGATACCGGCGTAGTGGTACGTAAAGAAAAGAAAGCAGATATCGTAAAGGCATATCAGTATCTTTTGCTTTATAATTACAATGCAAAAGAAAAAGAAAACATGAAACTGTACATGGATAAACTCCGTGGCATTGCTCCTGATGACATCCTGCTGAAACAAATTGAGGATGCCGAAAAAGGCTCATCACCCGCTCCTAAAAAAGACGCGAAGCCCCCGGTAAAAAAGAAATAACAATTACATACTTTAGTAAAAATCAGAAGCCACTTATAAAAAGTGGCTTCTTCATTACTACTTATTCCAAACCAAGTTATACACCAGAAGTGTTGCGCAAGCAACACAGGCTCCGGCAATCTCTTTTAATTCATTTGTTGTCTTTCCATCTTTTTTGCTTTCATTTCCTGCTCATGTTGCTGTAGCCGCTGATACTGCTCCGTATTTAGCACTGCTCTCAGCTCACCTTCACGGTCCTTCCTTATACCCTGCTTCTCTATTTTCTTCTCGCGACCAGGGGCATCCATATTGGCTTTGTCAGCCTCACGGGCATAATAGAGGATGATGTCATATACTTTATCGTTTTGCTCCTTGGTAAGTCCAAGATTCTTCTGCATCCAGCGGGTCTGATTTTCTGCGCGCTGCTCGGGCGTCCTGCGAGGGCGGTCCTGACCGTTTACCAGTCCTGTACATAATACCAAACCCATCGTAACAATACCCTTTGCTAATCCTGAAAACCTCATCGTAAACACATTTTTGTTTCCTTTTGACCGTCGCTTGCGCTAAAAGTTTAAAAACTCGTAGTCGCTTTTTCATCACGGGCGGCAAATAGGATGGCTTGCCCAAACTTAAGCGACCATCAATACACGATTTATTTCAGCATGTTACCTAAGTTTGTATCTTGTATTGTTTTTCAAAAAATAGCTCTCTATGGAACTTTCTTACTATGTGCTCCTCGGCCTTATAGTACTCATTGTTATTCTTCAATTTGTTTTCAAACCAAGGGGAATACAAAGCAGCGACATTACTGACAAAATAGATATAATTTCAGCATCAGTTACCCGGCTGGAAAATAACCTGAAAAGTGAATTCAAAAACAATAGGGAAGAAACCGCCAAAATAGCTAAGGAAAACCGGGAGGAGCTGAGCAACACCCTTTCCAACTTTAAGACTGAGTTTGCCCAAACGCTTAATTCAATCACACAGCAAAATCAGGCTGCTATGGAGCTCGTCAACAAGACGCTCTATGAAAAAATGGAAGGGTTCACCAAAAAAATGGATGAAAACAACGGTGCCAATCGCGAATCGCTGTACGTGGGTTTTAAAGATTTCTCCTACGAGCTGCGTACAAAATTTGATGACCTGAAACAGGAGCAGAAAGAACTAACCGCCAAAACCGAAGAACAACTTGAAAAAATAACTGCTAAGGTAGAAGAGAAACTCGGAACGCTGATGACGATTGCCAAGGCTGAAAATGAAACCATGAGGGATACTGTGCAGCATACACTTACTGGTTTCCAGACTTCATTTGAGAAAAATGTGGAATCCTTAAGTGCGCTACAGAAAGAGAAATTCCAGCACATGGAAGAAAAACAAAACCGGCTGGTAGATGGAACCGAGAAAAAACTCGACGAAATTCGCGAAACTGTGGACGAGAAACTGCAAAAAACACTTAACGACAGGCTGGGACATTCCTTCGACCTCGTTGGCCGCCAGCTGGAAAGCGTGCAGAAAGGACTTGGCGAAATGCAGACGCTCGCACAGGATGTAGGCGGACTAAAAAAAGTACTCTCCAACGTAAAAATGAGAGGAGGCATCGGCGAGATGCAGCTCTCTATGCTGCTGGAGCAAATACTTGCACCGGAGCAATATGCGGCACAGGTCATCACAAAGCGTGGAAGTGAGGAGCCGGTTGAATTTGCGATAAAACTACCCGATCGTGATGACCAGGGCACTGTTTGGTTGCCTATCGGAGCAAAGTTCCCCAAAGAAGTGTACGAAGAGCTGCAAACCGCTTATGAGGCGGGCGACCAGTTTAAAATAGAAATAGCACAAAAAATGCTGGAAATGGCCATAAAGAAAATGGCAGGCGACATTCACGACAAATATATAGAGCCACCATTCACTACCGATTTCGGCATTATGTTCCTGCCATTTGAAAGCATATATGGCGAGGTGGTGCGCAAGGCCAGCCTGCTCGATGACCTGCAGCGCAACTATAAAATAATCATCACCGGGCCAACCACACTTGCGGCTATACTCAACAGCCTTCAGATGGGCTTTAAGACGCTGGCTATACAGCAACGCAGCAGTGAAGTATGGAAGGTGCTCAGCGCTGTGAAGCAGGAATTTGAGCTCTTTGGCGGACTAATGGAAAAAGCACAGAACAACATACAGACCGGCCTTAACCAACTCGATGACGTAATAGGCAAGCGCACAAGGGCCATACAGCGCCGCCTCCGCAACGTGGATACTCTGGGTACGCCAGACAGGATAAATGTATTGAGCGAAACCGCGGGTGAGGACCTGGCCGAAGATGAAGCCTAACCAAGAACTATGCTCAGCGCAATACACCACATAGCAATTATCTGTAGCAACTACGAGCGGTCAAAAGACTTCTATACCCGCATACTTGGGCTTGAAGTAAAGCAGGAGGTATATAGGGAAGCGCGGCAATCCTGGAAACTGGATCTTATGCTGAACGGGCTCTACGTGGTGGAGCTATTTTCATTTCCGGCACCGCCGGCGCGCCCTTCCCGGCCCGAAGCCTGTGGACTCCGACACCTCGCTTTTTCAGTTGAAAATCTTGAGCTCGTAATCACCACCCTGCTGAGCCACAACATAATTGCAGAACCAATAAGGACCGACGAATACACCGGGAAACGCTTCACCTTCATAGCCGACCCTGACGATCTTCCGATTGAGTTTTATGAGGTGTGATTGGGAAGCAATTGTGTTGACTCCTATTTATTTTAAAAAAGAACACTGAAAAATATTAGTAAGTTTTAACTTTAGGGAACGATGATAAATACTTTAGGCATAAAGGGATATAAATCAATAAAGGAAGTTCAAATAGATCTAAAACCTATCAATATTTTTATTGGAGCGAATGGATCAGGTAAAAGTAACTTTATTTCTTTTTTTGAATTTCTCGATAACCTATACAATAAGAAATTGCAAGAATATGTCGGCTTAAGGGGTGGGATTGAAAAGTTTTTGCACAAAGGCAGTCATCCCGCAACCGGTATTGAAGGTTACCTGAAATTTGATGATGGCACCAATTCCTATTCGTTTCAGCTACAGCCGGACGCTGAAACGTTCGTTGTATCAACTGAAACGCTTTGGTATCACGATAACCCATTGGAATACCGGGCATATACCAAGGAGGCTCAAATTAAAAACAACACCTGGCACCGAGGCAATTATATACAAAAGCACCTTACAGGTTATAAAAAATATCATTTTCATGAAACGGGGAAAAACTCACCGTTCAACAGCACGATGCAGATTGGCAAAGATAGCCTCGTCCTTTACGATAAGGGCGAAAATCTGGCACCTGTGTTATATAAAATAAAGCACGAGCACCCTAAAATTTACAGCAGGATTGTAAAAACTATTCAAAGTATTGCTCCCTATTTTTCAGATTTTGTACTGGAGCCGAACGAAGCTGGGTATATGAAATTGTATTGGCAGGACAAATTCAGCGCCTATAATTACGGGGTAGTAGATTTATCTGATGGCACTATTCGGTTTATCGCAATGGCCGTTCTATTTATGCAGCCTTACCCGCCGGAAACTATTGTTGTAGATGAACCGGAACTTGGGCTGCATCCCTTTGCCATTAGTAAACTGGCAGGAATGATATCAAGCGCAGCCGGGCGAGGAAGTCAGGTTATCGTCGCCACTCAATCGGTAGAGTTAGTCAACTGTTTTCAGCCAGAAGATATAGTTGCTGTTGACCAAAAAGAGGGCAGCAGCATATTTACCCGGTTGAAAAATGAAGATTTTCGCATTTGGCTGGAAGAATATTCGCTTGGCGACTTATGGCAAATGAATATTATTAATAAAGGTCAACCTTTTCAAACCCTATGAAAAAAAAGCTTGTAATAATCTGCGAAGGCAAAACGGAGCAATTTTTTTGTGAAAAGATATTGCGTCCTCATTTTGCCGGGCTGGATATAGAAATGAACCACCAGATAATTGCCCATTCCAATGGCGGACTTGTGAAGTGGGAATTTTTAAAAAAACAGGTGTCACTTACGTTGCAAACCGATTTGAACTGTTTTGTAACCACTTTTATCGATTTTTATGGTATACAAAGCCGGCATGAATTTCCGGCATGGGAAGCAGCTGCAGCAAAAGGCAACAGAGGTGACCAACTCTCACTACTTGAATCTGCCTTGCGCAACGACATTGGCGGGGACTTCCAAAAACGCTTTATACCGTATATTCAGCTTTATGAATTTGAAGCGCTGGTGTTTTCAGAATACACAAGTTTTACCGGATACTATTCTGCAAGGGAGGCCAACTTTGAAGCACTGAAGGCTATATGCCAGCAATTTGCAAACCCGGAAGAAATTAACGATAACCCGAAAACAACACCATCAAGAAGATTGAACGAACATATACGGGGATACGATAAGTACTCCGATGGGATTGACATTTGCGATATTACAGGATTAGCTTCAATCAGAAATAAATGTCCACGCTTCAACAATTGGATTACTCAACTCGAAAACGTTTGAGAAAATTCAATCAAAATATCCCGACCCCACAACCAATAACAACCCTATGAAAACCATTATAGAAACACCCCGGCTTATACTGCGGGAAATAGTGCCTGATGATTTGGAGGGGTTTTTCGAGATGGACTCCGACCCTGAAGTACACCGGTACCTGTATAATAACCCGGTAAAAGACCGGCAACAGGTGATGGACGCCATACTGTCCGTGAGACAGCAGTACAAAGACAATGGCATAGGCCGCTGGGCAATGGTGCTGAAGGAAACTGGTGCATTCATTGGGTGGACAGGCATGAAACTGGTGACCGATACCGTAAACAACCATAGCTGCTATTATGATATTGGTTACCGGCTCAACCGGAGGTTCTGGGGCATGGGTTATGCCACTGAGTCTGCGCTGCCCTGTGTTGACTATGCTTTTGAGCAACTGAAGGTGCGGGAACTCATAGGCACCACTCAGGTGGGCAATATTGCATCGCAAACGATACTAAAAAAATGTGGGCTCCAATTTGTTGAGCATTTTGAGCAACGAGGGGTAGGTTGTTGCTGGCTGCGGCTCACGCGGCAGGAATGGGAAGAAAGACGCAATCATTAGACTGGCACGGTTTTACTCCCTTCAGCATCACTGCTGGCTATTTTATTCCACCACGCAACGGCATTTATGCTATTTTTACGGAGATGGATTTCAAACTGACCATTGGCGCAGCTACTGTTAAAAAGGTGGAGCAGATTGCAAATCTGTGCCTGCTGCTGCTTTCCGGCAGTGCCTTTGTGTTTTGTTTGTTCTATTGCTTCAGCAGCTATCAAACGCTTGCCGATTGGTACCTCGACCTTAGCCATTGCCTTTACCGCCAGCCCTATTGGCAGCACGACTTTTTTACGCCGCCCGTTAAGCACACGGGCAACTTCATTTGCTCGGCGGCACTGCCGGCCGTTGGTTACTTTGGCTTCATTGCTGTTACAAATCTAAAACAGTCGGTGCGTAAAGGATATGCGCCCGTGGAGGCTGGTATTTCCGCTTTATCACTTGGATATATTGCCGCACTCACTTTTTTTTGTGCCTACCAGTGGCAGGCCGGCTATAAAATCACCTATCCGTGTTATGATGAGGTTTTTTCTGCCCAAAACATCGCAGGCATTCATCCGTTCCAGGGCGCATCCTACTACATGCTGCCCAACAACCATTTGTTGTTCAACCTGCTCAATAACATTTGCTCCCGCCTCCTTACCGACAAGATATTTTGCGGAAGGTTAATTTCTCTCGGGTGTTATACCGCCTTTATTGTACTCATGTACGTTGGGCTCAGCAGGCTATTGAAGCACAAGACGGCCGCATTTTTTATTGCACTTGCCATGGCATGCCAGTTCTTCGTGTGGGGTTTTAGTTTTCAGGCTCGTGGCTACGAGCTTTACCTGTTGTGTGAGGCCGTGATGTGGGCGAGTACGCTGGCATGGCTGTGGGGTGGCAGCAACCGATGGCTGCCAGTGCAGGCCCTATCTATTGCTGCCGGGTACTTCTGTATGCCATCCTTCCTGTATATGCACTTCGGGCTGCTCGCCTTCTGCATTGTGCATCAGGTTATTAACCGGCAATGGCAGCCAGCGTTCTGGTATTATCAGGCAAGGGCCTGGTTAGCGACTGCCCTACTTTACCTGCCTGTTCTATCCTTTAGCGGCTTCGGTGCCATCGGCAACAACCACTATGTATTGCCTATGACCCACTACAAAACTGCAACAGAATTCTGCAATTGGCTTTTCCCTTATCTCGTTCCATACGTTAACCACATTTTCTCCGGCATTACAATCAGCAGCGTTTCCATTAGCCTCATTTTGCTGGCCTTGCCCGCAACACTACTTGTATCAAGTCGGGCATCAAAATATTTCCAACTCGGGCTTGTCTATTGTTACACGCTGGCAACATTTCTCATCGTAGTCATTCTTATGAAGCGGCCTCCGTTTGAGCGCAATCTCATAGGCCATTACAGCATGGTATTGTGTTTGGTGTGTATTGTTTTGTTCCGCTGTATCCAGTGGTTTCCCCGGGTGCCGCAAATGATTAAAACCGGGGTATTTGGAGTATGCTGCCTTTTGTTCACTATTCACTTTTTGCGAACGAACAAGACCTACCTGCGGGATACGCTCTATGAATATGATGTAAACACCACTTACCGCGATCTTAAACAACAACTATCTTTTTTACCGGCTGGCACCACAGTAGGGTGCTCTGACGAAAGTTTTTATTGCTCATTTGTCTTAAAGAAAACGGGGAGAAACCCATCTACCTGCCCTACTGGCAGCGAAGATTACTTCATCACCCAACCAAGCGAGGTTCTTCCACCCCCATATAGCACGCATTACCAGCGCTTTATGCAAATCCCCGGGTATGTTGTGTACAAGAGGAAAGATTGACGGGTTGGTCGTACTACGCCCTTTCAGCTACCAACAAATAATGGTCGAACACCATTCCTTTTTCAAGGCATATGGTTGCTGTAACTTTATATCCTTCGTCTTCTATAAAGGCAATGTACTCTTCCTTGTCGTACTGGTGTGGATGTAGGATATCGCCTGGGCCAATCCGGAATACCGCCTTCATCCAGCCCATTGTATGGGCATCAATAGTTACTATCAGCTTCGCTTTCGGCCCACCGAGGCGGGCAAGCGTTGCAAAACCCTTTCTTATATCTGCCACATGGTTTATTGCGTTCATGCAGAACACGTAGTCGAACGTTTCACTCGTTGTATATGCCTCAATTGGGCTGCATACAAAACGCACCCCGGGGTAGGCTTTCCGGGAAAAAACAGGCAGATTCTGCTCATATTTATCGAGCAGCGGGTCTACTGCGGTCATATTGCTATCCGGGAACAAAATATAGAGCCCGGACGGGCCGCAGCCCATGTCTATTATGGTTTCACCCGGCTTAATCACAAAGCTACCAGCACAATCCTTCAGTAGTTTTTGCCAATACAGTTTTTTCTTTTCCAGATAATCTTCCTTGTCCTTGCGGCTCAGGTAAAACCACCACCAGATAACTTCAAAAAATTGAGCGGTCTTCCACCTGAGTTTCATATCTATAAGTTTTCCAGCGGCATCGCTGTCATTTTCCCCGGTTAAAACGGCTGCTATAAAAGTAATTAATTCCTGTGGATTAGGTACGTTGCTAAAATAAGTTCTCT
>CAILMA010000337.1 GCA_903835145.1 uncultured Bacteroidota bacterium | reverse complement strand
CTAACCTAACTCGGAACATTGCATTAGACAATGCTTCAATAATCGTTCCATCTTGCTTAATAAGAGACTGCTTAGCCATATTTTTTAAAGGAATGCAAAAGTAGGGAAAACTTTTGAATAAAACGCAAAAAAATTATTATTCCTTCAAATAAGCAGGAATCACAGGTTAATTAGCCTGTAAAATGCGTTTTTTCGAATTGAAAATTAATATTCTGCCGGCCCAAGTGGGCACTAACGACGTCAAATGTAAACATTCCATTTGAAAACCGAATGTATTTTGTGGCATCTTTAGTATTTTTGTATTTGCAATTTACTGAGTGGGGTTGTTGACCATTCCGGCAGACTTGAATCGGGGTTTTTCCGGTTTTGTTCTGCCGTTTTTCGAAAGCTATCTTTGTTAGTTGCACCGGCTGTATTTGCCGGAGTTTAATTTCATAAATCTGAAGCTAATTGTATTTGCCCAAGGTTTTTAAATCATTTTCCCGAGATGTTATTATACGTGCACCCCGACAATCCGCAGGCCCGAAATATTAAAACCATAGTAGAGTGCCTTAAAAACGGTGGTGTTATTATATACCCTACCGATACCATCTATGGTATAGGGTGTGACATCTATAATACAGAGGCCATTGCAAGGGTTGCACGCATCAAGAAAATAGATGTTAAAAAAGCTCAGTTTTCATTCATCTGCTCTGACCTCAGTCACCTAAGCGATTATGCAAAAAGCGTGGATACACCCGTATTCAGGCTGTTGAAGTCACTGCTGCCGGGCCCTTATACCTTTATATTACCTGCCAGCAAGCAGGTACCAAAATTGCTAAAGACAAAGAAAGACACTGTAGGGATACGTATTCCCGCAAACAACATTTGCCACGAGATTGTGAAGGAGCTGGGCCACCCACTCATGAGCGCTTCTCTGCCCATGGATGGTGAAATAGAATACTTTACCGACCCGGAAATCATGCACGAATTGTTTGAAAACGTGGTGGACATGGTAATAGATGGCGGCCCGGGTGGTATAATCTCTTCAACTATTATTGACTGCACCGATGGCACACCTACACTTATACGTGCCGGTGCTGGTAAATGGACGGGAAACGAATAAAATCAATGCCAGCATAATCCGCTTGGGGCTTTGCCTGCGATTCTCTATTTTAGCGTCACCAAGTAGCACTACCCCAAAAAAGGGCTGCTGAAACTGGTTTTGGATAAGATTTTTGTATTAAAACGACAAATAAAAACACATGAGTACTTCATTAGGAATAGGGTCGAGAGTAGATCACCTGCATTTTGGCAGGGGTGTAGTAGTTGATACAGCATCGGAGTTTTATATCATCTGGTTCAAGAGCCAGCAGGATACCAAGAGCATCAGTAAGGATTTTGCAGGATTAAAAACACTGGAAGAAGTAGAAGCAGCAGCGAGCGAAGGCCCTATCACGATTGCAGACATAGAGCAGGCGCTCAATAACATACTGGATCAGCGACTACACGACACCCAGGTAGTGCCGATAGCACTAAAGTGGAAACGCGGCAACATGATATTAAAACCCGGCGACTCCACGATGGCAACTAAGGAAATTCCTATAGAAACCTTTTTCCATAAAATAGTTATGCTACGCGATAAACTCCGCGTGATGGAGCAAAAAATAAATGCCCATAAAGGGCTT
The DNA here is from genome assembly GCA_903835145.1 of uncultured Bacteroidota bacterium. GTDB lineage: Bacteria > Bacteroidota > Bacteroidia > Chitinophagales > Chitinophagaceae > Flavipsychrobacter. Next base: position 194 of record CAILMA010000337.1, on the reverse strand, counting down.
GATGACTCAGACAAGGTAGAACTACAACAATATATAACATCGGTTTACGGTACCCTTACTACTTTCAACGTACTTTTTAAAGAAACAATACATCAATTTAAAGGAGTGAGCACGAAGGATTAAGTGTTTGTGCTGGTAATAAATCGGATTTATCAAAACTCTCAGTATAGGCGATTTTCAAAATCATTATTCTT
>CAILMA010000336.1 GCA_903835145.1 uncultured Bacteroidota bacterium | reverse complement strand
TAATCCACCATCTTAAAATTGCGAAACTTCATATCGGTAAAATGAAGCGCAAAATTAGTGTTTTGTCTAACAAACGGGTCGTACTTTTTTTACCGGTGAAATACTTCAAGTTTTAAGCTTTTATTGCCATCGGGTGCTGCAAGATTCACTATATAAAGGCCGGGGGCCATCTTGCTGAGCGGCAGGGATATCGCATTTCGCCCTTCGTTATATTCATTGGGCGGTTGTCTGTAAACCATTTTTCCGCTTAAATCAGTAACGTCAACTGAAACATTTTCTTTGTGTGCAAGCGTAAAAAACAGTGTGACAACATCATTTGCCGGGTTAGGGTATAGGCCGGCATCTTGTAGTGGTAGCACTATTTTCGGCGTTTCAAGATAAAAAGGAAGTTGACTGCAATTCAGTACCGTGCTGTCGCGTTGCCTTATAAGCAATACTATGGCACGTAGCTTTTCAGCATGCCAGGCGGGATTTAAAATACTGGTGAGCGAAAAGCTATAAATGCTGTCGGTAGCCATATTCGTAGGCAATAGGCCCGTTGCCCCTCCGGGGGCGGGTGTCACCTGCCGGGCCACATAGTTGTAGGTCATGGTGGCTGCCGGCACGGGGTTAGGAAGGCTTTCATAACCGCCCATTGTGCCGAGCAATCCTCCGGCATAGTTATTCACCTGGTCATAATCGCTTGTTGTGCCAGTCACTCCATCTTCAGTCACAACCAGTGCAAGCCTGAAATCGCCATGTAAATCTACCGCAGGAACTATAGTCCCATCTACTTCAACCACACCTCGGTCATTTGAACCATGGAGCGATATACTCGCAAATCCAAAGTATTTTTTCTGTGTTTGCAAATAAACTTCAAAACTGTCAAATGGTACTTTTGTCCTACGGTCAAAAAGCATGTAGGGCACATAATTCCAGTGCAGGTTGTACAAGAAATCGGCATACACCGTGTCTGACATTATATCATGGTCATGCACTGATATCAAACATGCGTTTATGTCATGGCCCGGTACCGAGCTCAATAATGTTGCACTTCTCGGCGACCATCCGTTCCAGGTGCCTTCTCCGCTCTCAATGGCAAGTTCTTTAACAGGTATAAATCCGGCTCCGCGGAGGTAGGTTACAGCCGTGTCATTATACCGATATTCGTCGCTGTCAAGGCTCACCCACATCGTTACTTTAAACGTTCCTTGCAAGAAAACGGAATCAGGAACAGTATGGGTAAAATCATTAGTTGAAAATGGTAGTAACGTAACACCAGTGATTGTATCGCTTTTTACAGGCCCTGAGCCTTGCTGATAATTAAGCACGAAGGAATGAATGGTATCTAACCCGGCATTGTATACGGTGGCGGTGTGGTTAATACCATACCCGGTTTTTACATAACTAAGAAGGGTGTCAGTGGGTGTCACCGCAAGCAAAGACAAGTCTTTTTTTGCCGGTACAAATACGGTCACGTTATCTATCGCCCAGCCCATCATCCATCCACCGCCATCGCTATATCTGAAGCCAATTCTCAAATCCGGCACATTGTTATATGCCGAAAGGTCAAAATAATAAGTCTGAAAGTTGCTTAGAGATGAATTGGCTGGTACTTCCTGAAGTACGGTCCATGTCTGGCCAGTATCTGTCGATATTTCTACCGTTGCCCGTTCAGTATCACCTGCATTTATATTATGCTCATAGTACGAATCATATTTCAACCATGCACCGGTTATTCCGGTCATGTTTATCCTTGTTGTATAAGAAAAAACGTTGGAATCGTTCGGGTTCCACGCCCCACAATCCGGGATACAAGCCACTTTATTTGTCCCAACATCTACTGACATCGGCCCGCCTACTGGCAACATACACCCACCAACCAGCGCCGGGAGTCCTGCCTGCCAGGGCACCATGCCGGTAAATTCATAATGCCAGCCGCTGAGCGTATAGCCCGGCATGTCGTCAAAATTTTCACGGTAAACAATCAGCTGCGCTTTTGCGCCGAAACTCAATATCAATAGCAGTAAAAGCGTAAAACGTTTTATCATGAGTGTAATATGGGTTGAAAGATTGGAGATCCTAATATGGTTCTTACTATTAAGACGAAAATATTTAACTCAATCTTGGGTTTTCACCATAAAGATAGCAACATTGATGTTTTGTTATTTCCTGACACAGATTTTGTCATTTATGACTATCGGAAATCCAATGTCACTTACTACTATCTTTGCCGTGCAAATTTTGTTTATGAAGAAAGTTTTTCTGTTATCTATCACAATTCTTTCATTGTTCGGTTTCGCTATGGCAAATACACATTCTGATAATAAGTTTAATGAATTTAAAGAAGATTTTGTTTTGCAACTATGGAAGGTTTACCCGGCATGGGCCAGCAGCGTGGGTTACCACAAATACGATAGCGTCTTAGTAATACCCACCACTTCATCGCGAAACGAAGAAGTAGAGTTCTGTAGCAATATGCTGCGTCAGCTGCACAAGTTTGAGCTGGAGTCGCTTAGCGATGTTAATAAAACAGACTACCATCTTATTGAAAACCAGCTTCAGTATGCCACCTGGAGCGTAAAAGAGCTCAAAGCATGGGAATGGGACCCAACCACCTACAATGTATGCGGCAGCTTTGCCGACATGCTTGGCAATAACTATGAATCGCTCGATACCCGCCTGCACAACTTTTATGTGAGGATGGACAATGTGCAGCAATACTATGCCGTTGCAAAAACCAACATCAAAAATCCGACCATTGAGCACACCCAGTTGGCTATAGATCAGAACCTTGGCGGACT
>CAILMA010000335.1 GCA_903835145.1 uncultured Bacteroidota bacterium | reverse complement strand
TTGGTACTTTGAATGAGGTAACATTCACTCCTTGTGGATTCATGCTGGTGAATACATCTCGTGTGAGACCGTCCTTGCCTGCCGCATCCATACCCTGTATGACAATTAAAACACTGTGCCGGTTTTCAGCATAAAGCAAGTTCTGCAGCTCATTCAGTCGCTTAAGAATGGCTTCAAATTCCTTTTTTATATGTTTTTTGTCTGCATCTTCAGGCGCTGTGGTCGGTAGCTTATTTAGTTTTACTCTGGTCATCATGCTGTATTGTTGTTCAAATATAAGCCTTCTCCAAATTGATTGGCTACAATTTTATATAAAAAGAAAAAGGTGCACTGGCTTTACCGGTACACCTAAATAATAGTAAAAGATAAGTAAGTTTAAGGGGCTGTAAATGTAGCAGTTAATGCTGAACTGCTGATTGCGGTGTAAACCGTTTTTCCGGTACCAAAGTCTTCATAAGCCGATGCATCGCCCACCACATAGCCATAGGCGGCAATAAAAACAGTGGAGCCCGTCATGATGCCAGCATCAGTCAGGTCTTGCTTGGCAATAAGTATAGTTGTTGGTTTTACCGTGTTTGCGGCCACTGCCTTTGTATAAACAATCAGGTAGTTAGCCGGGTTGCCATTTACAATTGCTGAGGTGTTCACAAAAAGAATGCAATTGCGGGTGCGGGAGTCCATAGGAAAGGTGAGTGCAACAGAGTCACCGGTAGCTATAATGGTTGAATTGATGGTGGTTGGTACAAACCCGGGTATAGCAGACAGTTTCACGTCGTGATTCAGGGTGTCGCTAAGGTATTGAAAGTTATTAATTCTCGTAGCGCCGAAGCCCGAATTGCTGGCTGTCATAAAGTAGGAGCCAGTGTTGATGTTACCAAAGCGGTAGAAACCAGTAGCATCAGGGTTTACAATTGAATTGCCGTTCAGTGAAATTTGTACATTGCTCAGGCCTGTGAGTATCTTGCTGCCATACTGATCATACAAATCAACGTGACCACTTATAGCCCCGGTGTAAGATGGACCAGCCGGACCAGCAGGCCCGGCAGCACCTGTTGCACCAGCAGGACCGGTATTGCCGGTTTTGGTACACGCTGATAGCAGCAAAAAAGAGCCCAAAAAACCGGCAGTAAAATATTTTTTCAAGTGCATAACAAACTTATTGTTCAGTATGTTAGAGACCTGAAAAAGCAATTAGTTTAAAGCGGGGTAAAAATTGTTTCGTAATAAATTGATAATAAATCATTTACACTGCATAACGCCCTAAGCGCTACTACAATACAGCCCAGGTAACCCCACTTTTATTGAGCAGCGCTTCAATTGTTTTCTCGCGTTTTTGCAGCTGAATTCGGAACGGTGAAAAAGTCCATGTGGTTCTTAACCGCGAAAGCCTATCCTTGGGTGGTAAAAATAGGAGCCTGCGTAACCAGTTGAGCGGGGCAAAGTGCTTCATGACCCGGGTGAGTTTTACGAAGTAAATTACCGTAGATGCATCGCACTGGTCCAGCACAGCCTCCAGCGCTGCTGTGTCCATCAGCGAAGAAACACAGAGTACGGTGCCATGTTTTGCATTGAAATACTGCTGTAGTTCCTTGTCGTTTTGCCAGGTGCTGTTGCTTATAATCCTCGATGTTTTCGCGGCTTCATCATTGTCTTCTGCTACATTAAATTGCTGGTCCGGTATGTAAGTAAGGTTCCATTCTTTTTTAGAAAGGGTATCATATACGGTCCACACACAGTTTTTATAATAATTCAGCATTTCCTTCAGGTAGTCATTCCCGGTTATTTTACCCTGCAAGGCGCTGTAAAAAGAGGCATAGTAATAAAGGTGCGAAGCGTAGGGCTCAAAACGCTCGGGTATGCGCACCACCAACTCGCGGTTCTTGGCATAAACCTTCCATACGATACGGCGAACATCGTCGCCGGCTTCAAAGTCCTTGTAATTAAGGTATTCTCCTTCCACCCGGCGCAGCTCATCAATCCTTACATCGAGCGTCTCGGTTTTTTTAGGCGATACTTCGGTATCCTGATTGGTGACGAGCAGTGGCGGCTGGTAAAAATGGCCACTGAGCGGCTGAGCCACACCCAGCGAAAACAGGTGCAACATATCCTGAAAATAGACAAAGCCCCCGTTCAGGTCATATTCCTTTATATCTGGCAACACCAACTGACTCTTACCAGTTATGGCCAGCCGCCAGATGCTTTTTTCTTTTCGCTTGCTGGAGAGCAGGCTGAAACGGCCGGTCATCTGGTCGTGGTCATAAATCATGCACCCTTTCACAAACCCAAGCAACGGCCGCAATGCCCCCTCCAGGCTTGCATTGAGGTACAGTTTATTCTTTCTGCCTTTTTTTGTAACTGTTTCAAAATCAATTTTTAAGATGGATTTTTTCTTTCTTTTTAAAATCAGAAAGTGAATCCAGCATACAAATGTGCTGAGCACGGACAAGCCGATGAGGCCAAGAAAAATGCCAAGCGTTATTTTGCCCAGCAGTAAAATGATGGGAACAATTTGTGAGGGTTCTTCGCCCTTGGGTGTGGGTGTGTATATGAAATGCCAAGAAAACCATGCTACTACGGCACAGAGGAAGGTATTAACCGTAAAAGGGAAGTACTGCATGGCGTACTGAATGCGCCATTTTAATAGTTTCAACTTCATAAAGTAACAGAGCGTTGCAAGTTATGAAATTAAGATAAGGAGTGATTATGAGTTGTTAAAAATACAAGACGGTGTACAGGGCCAATGATAAGGAGTAGGCGGACTCCGCCAAAAATAAGTTTTTGGGACACCGAGCGTATAAAGCAAACATTAAAATTGAACGATGTTTTGCTATTTAAATAGGTATTTTTCCATATTTTTATGACTTAAAAACCGATTGCAGTTTTCAGACCTAACACCCATGAAAAAAGTACTTCTTTTCTTATTTCTATTCTGCGGTCTGCAAACAACCGCCCAAACCAACTATGTTAAAAATGGTGGCTTTGAAGATTATAGTAATTGTCCCTTTAGTAATGATCAAATCCGATTTGCCAATTATTGGGATGCTATAGACACGAACTACGCTTCTGACAGTACTGGGTTCTGGAGCACAATTTTAGGAAATTTCTTAGCCGAATATGAAAATGCTTGTGATACCGGATCTGCCGCTTCATGCGGTGTGCCTTCAAATCCTCGCTTCTTCCATTACGCTCATACAGGTAAAGGGATGATATTTAGCGATGTATATTTCTTTACTACTGATGCAACATGGCCCTTACCAAATAATCAGATAACCAATGTACAAGGAAGACTAATTAGTAATCTTGAGGCAGGTAAAAGTTATTGTGTGACTTTTTTTGTCTTAAATGTTGGCGTTTACGCTGAAAATATGATTGGAGCCTATCTAGACGATGGTAGCATAGACACGACCCATCAACCTGCTGTTCATCAATCTCAATATACGCCACAAGTGGTTGATA
>CAILMA010000334.1 GCA_903835145.1 uncultured Bacteroidota bacterium | reverse complement strand
CTATATATGTATTTGCCGTGGCATTGTCCTCAAATGGGTTTGCTCCCTTTAGTACCAATATGTCTTTATAAGAAGCGCGGGGAAGCACGGCCGCCTGCTGAATGCCTTTTGCCAACTGGGTAGGGACATCCTTCATGGAGTGTACGGCAATGTCAATATCTCCATGGAGCAATGCAATGTCGAGTGCTTTGGTAAAAATGCCCTGAACGCCTATTTCGTAAAGCGGAGTACTGAGGTCAGTATCTCCTTCACTTTTAATAAACACCAGTTGGGAATTGATACCATTATTTTTCAACAAATCCTGCACCCGGGTGGCCTGCCATACAGCAAGCTGGCTTTCTCGGGTACCTATTTTAATCACCTTAGTATCATGCATGGTATGCAATATAATCATTTATTGCCTCGATGTAGTGGCAACCGGGAGCATTGTACTTGCGCATTTTTGTGGCAAGCACATTAATAACGCTCTGTATTGTCTGTTCTTTAGCAACTTCCTCCTTAGTATTGAAGCAATTCTGCAAAAGTGCGGCATCGATATGGATAGACTTTAGTTTGTTTTTTACTTCCTTTAATACTGGTACGTGTTTGCGCATATCGCACCATTCATTAAATTCAGCAATGTGTTCTTCTATGATATTCAAAGCTTTGGGCACTTCCAATTTTCGTTTCTCGAGGGTCTCGTCCTTGATGCGCGAGAGCAAATCAACATTGAGCAGGGTAATTCCTGGTAATGACGCCGCAGCAGGATCCACATTGCAAGGCACTGAGAGGTCTATAATTAATTTAGGACCACAGCCGACCAAGTGTTCTTTTAAGATAACCGGCTCCTGAGCATTAGTAGACACGATAATAATTTCAGACGACGAGATTTCAGCTGATAAATTTTCTATTGGCGCACTTTTCAGATTCAACTCTTTAGCCATATCGAAAGCTGTTTCAGCGGTACGATTGAGCAAAGTAATATTATGAGTATCCAGATAATGTATAAGGTTTCTGCACGTGCTTTTACCTATTTTACCGGTACCTACGAGTGCAATTTTCTTTTCGTTAATGCTCTGAACATTTTCTTTTATAAACTGAACAGCCGCAAAGGAAACGGAAACAGTGCCTCCGCTTAATTCAGTATTTGTCTTTACCGATTTAGACGACTGCATCACACAGTTAAGTAGCCGCTCAAGATATGTATTGATGAATCCTTTGGCTTTTGCTTGTTTAACGGCGATTTTAATTTGTCCGAGTATTTCAAAATCACCAAGAATTTGAGAATCGAGCCCGGCGGCAACTTTAAACAAGTGTTCAATAGCCTCATTGCCTTTTTTAACGTAAGCTAAACTGTCAAAGGTTTCTTTATTTCCGTGGCATACATTGCAAAGTAAATTGGTAAGGTGTTCTGAAGTTTCTGCAATGCCGTAAATTTCAGTTCTGTTGCAGGTAGAAAGTACAAATAGATCCTTAACACCAAAATCAGGAGCTAATGACAGAAGTTGATTGTATTGTTCAGGATTGATAGCAAACTCCCCTCTTGCGCAGGCGTCAGTCCTTTTATAGTTGACGCCGGCAATCCAAAATTCGTTAACGATATGGTTGTGTTGTGTGAGCATTTCTTCTTTGAATAATCTACGGTACAAAAGTACTTTCGGTTCCCGCCGCTATGAAATTTACGTGTCATGCATCCGTCATTTAAAAACATGATTTTTGTCATTTTATATTGTCGGGAATAACTCTTTTCTTTTGGCAAAACTGAATTTACAGCCAATATCAATGCACGAATCTATGTATATTGCATATATTATTATTTAATTTATCTGCGGTACTGTTGTGTTTGAGCGACGGAAGGGTTATCGTTTGTCTGAACCCCTGACTTTAGGTCGGGACAGGCTATGATCCGCCACGGCGAGACAGGTCCGCCATGGCGAGACAGGTTTAAATGATAAAAGCATTCCAGGTTTTTTACAGGTGTTGCAAACGCCATTCCGGGGCATACGCGTTGCAAACGCGTACGAGATGAGAGCATTAGGAGAGCGGGAAACAGAGCGAAGAGCGGGTTGCCGTGTTGGGAGTTTTGCAGGCGTTGCAAACGCCATTCCGAGGCATACGCGTTGCAAACGCGTACGAGATGAGAGCATTATGAGAGCGGAAAACGGAGCGAAGAGCGGGTTGCCGTGATGGGAGTTTGACAGGCGTTGCAAACGCCATTCCAAGGCATGCGTGTTGCAAACGCTTACGAGATGCAGCGGTGCCAGTGTGGTTGCATCCCGGGGCAAAACCAGAAAATATATTTTACAATAAAAAGATAAAGCGGGATGCTATTCTTCCTCATCTTTGTGCTACGAAAAAGATGGTCCTCCATTAAAAAAAACAACTATAAAACATGCGACGCGGAATAATATTAATGAACCTGGGCTCTCCAGACTCCACCAGTGTAAGTGATGTAAGGAAGTATCTTAATGAATTTTTAATGGATGGGAGGGTTATCGACTCACCCTTGCTCCTGCGTACAATATTGGTTAAGGGTATTATTACCCCTTTCAGAGCACCGAAATCGGCAGAGGCTTATCATTCAATATGGACCAAGGATGGCTCGCCATTGGTGCATATAACGTGGCAGCTGCGTGACGCGCTTCAAAAAATAGTTAAAGAACCTGTAGAGGTAGCGATGCGTTATGGCAACCCAACAATGAAGGCTGCCTATGATAAACTGTTGGGTAAGAACCCCGACCTTCAAGAAGTAGTTTTGCTGCCGCTGTATCCCCATTATGCTATGTCCAGCTACGAAACTGCGGTAGCACATGCCGAAGAGGTGCATAAAAAAGGGGGTTACCCGTTCAGGATAAAGACGATACCGCCCTTTTACAACAACCCAGACTATATCACCGCTCTCGCCGCGAGCATTAAACCTTATTTAGGTAATGGACATCTGCTGTTCAGCTACCATAGTATACCTGAGAGACACATACACAAAAGCGATACCACAGGGCACCATTGCCTGAAAGTTGAAAATTGCTGCTCAGTAGCCTCACCAGCGCATAAAACATGCTACAGGCACCAGTGTTATGAAACTACAAGACTTGTCGCTGCCGCACTCAGGCTGGCACCAGAGGAATACAGTGTTTCTTTTCAATCAAAACTGGGGCGCTCGGCCTGGCTGACGCCTGCAACTACTACCCGGATGGATGAACTACCGAAGGAGGGAATTAAGAAATTGATGGTTGTGTGTCCTTCGTTTGTGAGCGATTGCCTGGAAACGCTGGAAGAGGTGGCAATACGGGAAAAAGAGAATTTTATGAAGGCAGGCGGCGAAGAATACACATTTATACCGTGTATGAATACCCAAACAGCATGGGTAGAGACAGTGAAGGGCTGGGTAGAGGGTTAGGAATTATGAGTTTTGAATTATGAGTTATGAATTATGAATTATGAGTTATGAGTTATGAGTTATGAGTTATGAGTTGGGAGTTGGGAGTTGGGAGTTGGGGTGGTTTTTGGTGATTTGAGCAAGTTATGATCTGCTACGGCGAGACATGAAAATGAGTGCGGAGAAGCAGAGCATGGCGCGCGTTAGCGTGATGATGTTTTGACAGGCGTTACAAACACCATTCCGAGGCATACGCGTTGCAAATGCGTACGAGATGCGCATCCTAATTTGAAATCGGGAGGAGATAAGGAAAGGTAAAATAGTTTTGCTTGTTGCATTGTGTTTTATTGCGCCCCTGCAGGGCTTGG
>CAILMA010000333.1 GCA_903835145.1 uncultured Bacteroidota bacterium | reverse complement strand
GCATCTGCAATTTTCTTTTCTGTTTCCTTGAAGTTCATATCGTGCTTAATGAAGGTCTTACCTGTTACCACTTCATATAGCTCTATGTAGCGCTCAGAAATCTGGCCGGCTATTTCGTCAGTAATTTCTGGCATGCTTTGACCTTCAAGACCCTGGAAGCCATTGTCCATAAGCCATTCTCTCACAAACTCTTTCGAAAGCTGTTTCTGAGCTTCGCCGTTTTTCTGGCGCTCTTCATAACCATCCATGTAGAAGTAGCGGGAGCTATCAGGAGTATGAATTTCATCAATCAGGTAAATGGTATCACCTATTTTACCAAATTCGTACTTGGTATCCACGAGTATCAGGCCACGGTTTTTTGCCATTTCACGACCACGCATAAACAATGCAAGTGCGTATTTTTCCAGCTGCACGTATTCGTTCTCTGGTATCAGTCCACTATTTATGATTTCTTCCCTGCTTATATCTTCATCATGACCCACATGAGCCTTGGTGGTAGGGGTGAGCAAGGGAGTTTCAAAAAAGTCGTTTTCCTTCAATCCATCGGGCATGGTAATACCACAAAGTTCGCGTTTGCCACTTTTATAAGTGCGCCATGCATGGCCCGCAAGGTTGCCCCTTACCACCATTTCCACGGGGTAGGTTTCGCATTTATAGCCTATTGTCGTATTGGGCAATGGTGTTGATATTTTCCAGTTCGGCACAATATCCTGAGTCGCATCAAGAAACTGCGCAGCTATCTGGTTGAGCACCTGACCTTTATAAGGTATGGGGCGCGGCAGCACAACATCAAATGCCGAAATACGATCGCTTACGACCATCACAAGGAATTTATCACCGATTGAATATACATCGCGAACTTTCCCTTTATAAAAATTAGTTTGACCGGGTAAATGCATAATGGTTGATATTTAAGTTGTTTTTTTTCGGGGCGCAAAGATACGATGATATGTTGATAACTTAAAATCTCGAATCTATCGTAAAAGTAAAGCAATAGTCATTATTGGTAATCAATGAGGAACAAATTTATTTTTCATTACAATAAAATAAATTTTTATGAAATAGCCAACTTTTCCGAAAGATTTTCCGAAACCAACAGTAGGTAATCATTCAGTTAATTTATCGCGGAAATGTGATTTTGTTCAGAACTTACTTTTATCAGATAAATGTAAGGGCCATTTGGATAAGGCCTATCAAAAAACCAAAAACGCCGCCGATAAGCTCTATAAACCGGAACTCTTTTTTCATTACGGCCAGTAAAACCTCCTCCAGCTTGTCTGATGAGAAGTTGTTTACCTTGTCCGTTACCATTTTTTGCACATCTATTTTTTCCGCAAGGCTATCGGCATAGTTGCCTATTACCTCGGGCAACATCAGGTTTATTTCTTCAATCAGTCCTTCCTTGATTTTTTCCAGCATGCCCTGGCCCACAAACATCGATATCACAGGTAATTTTTCCTTGAGCCGCACGTTCAGAAACACATCGATGTGTTTTTCTATCGATGGCATTACTTTCTCCAGTTCTTTCGGGTCCTTAATCTTATCTGCAATTTCGTCGAAATGCAGCAACTCATTGGCCACTACAGCGCCCAGCTTGGCCGCAAATGCATGTTGCCGTTTCGGGAAAATGCCCTGAATCTTGATGCCAAAGACATTAATTGCTTTTCGTGGATGAAAAAGCATGTAAAATGCAATCCAAGTGGTGAACCATCCTGTGAAAGCAGCAATAAGGGGTTGTATCCAAAAAGTAATTCCACTCATAGGTCGCAAAAACTGTAAAAAGGCTGTAAAGGTAATGTATACGTCGTTGCGAGATTGTTATAATCGTCAAAAGGTTATTTTGTCGGCATGGGTGCCCCATTCAGCTGCGCCAGTAGTTGCTTGGAGGGCAGGTGGTCAGGCTTCAGTTGCAATGCATGGAGCAGTATCGCTTTACCCTCCTCAGTGCGGCCCAGCTTGCAATAGGCATAAGCCATATTATAAAGCAGGTCAGGATTAGCCGGGGCTGCGTCTGAAGCCTTTTTGAAGTTGGCTATAGCTTCAAGTTGATTATTGGCGTTTGCAAACTCTATCCCTTTTTTATCGAAATAGTCGGACACGAAATATGATAGATAGACGGCTGATGGCATGTTTGGGAACAGCTTTTCCACAGAATCGCAGTCGGCTGCGGCCTTATCCATATCCCCAAGTTTCACATAGCAAAGGCCCCGGTTCTGGTGCGCAACCACATAGCCGCTGTTAAGAGAAAGGGCTTTATCCATATACGGAAGTGCCTTCTTGATCCAGGCAATTTTTTTCAGCGAATCGGGCTCCAGGTTGCTGTGTTCTATGCATGCCATACCTGCGTTGGTATT
>CAILMA010000332.1 GCA_903835145.1 uncultured Bacteroidota bacterium | reverse complement strand
TTATTATTCGCAGATTTTGCGCCTCGCATAAAAGAAAAATAGCTTCGCCATTTGGCAGGATTTATTTTGTCAATGTTCCGATAACATATTTCAGAAAATATTTTCGTGTTTTTTAAACCACGGAAAAAATACTAAGTCTTATATCTGTAAACAACGAAATTTAACCACTAAACTTTAGCAAAATGTTTAAGAACAAATTAACCCTTATCCTGGGTACGGGTATTCTCACGCTTGGGGCATTCATTTTTGCGACTTCGTGCCACAAAACGAAGACTGTTACCCCATCAAACTCTGAGGACACAGGATATGCATCGGACCACATGCTGGCTGAAAAAAGTTATTCCGATGCCCAAACGATAAGCGACCAGGCAGCCACCGTGAGTGGAGGCACTGGCACAATGGGCTACAGAACCACGGGTACTACGCTCGGCCCATGCGCTACAGTTACGCACTCGGGAGATTCTATTGTTATTGACTTTGGTACAACGGATTGTACCTGCCTCGATGGCCGCACAAGGCGCGGTAAAATTATCGTTACCTACACTGGTGGTCACTATGCCGACAGTGGTAGCGTTCACACCATTACGTTCAGCGGTTACTATGTTGACGACAATGCCGTTACCGGCACCAAAACAGTTACCAATATGGGCCATAACTCGGCAGGGCAACTTTGGTTTAATGTTACCATTAACGGTACAATTACTAAGGCGACCGGCGGAACTATTACAGCCAACTGGACCCGGGTACGCACCTGGATTACAGGTGACACAACCAGCCGCTGGAGCGATGACTCCTATTCTATTTCTGGCACTGGTACGCTGAACCGCACAACTGCGGCAGGTGTAACCTCTACCGTTAATGTGAGTATCTCCACAGCTACGCCGCTTATTGTTGCCTATGGCTGCAGATGGATAGAAGCAGGTACAATTACCTACACCCTTTCAACCGGGGCAACACGCAGCATCGATTTCGGTAGCACACCGGTATGTAACGACGTAGCTACGCTTACCTGGCCGGGAGGATCGACGACAATTACTTTACCATAACATTCACGATCCATGTTCTAAAGAGGGTGCTGCGGTTGCAGCCCCTTTTTTTGTTTAGTACCGGCCTGTACCAGAATAGAGGTTGGCATGAATTTCCTAAAGCCACAAAAAAATATTAGATTTGAGATGATTACTCCTGAAAAAACATCGACATGAGTTTAGCGACTGAAACAAGAGAATTGACCAGCTATAAGCTGGATATCATCCATAAGTTGTTCCTTATTGGACTTTTAGAATCGAAGGGATTAGAACTCGCAACCCGGCACCGTACCGAAAGTGACATCAAATATCTGAACGAAATAATGGGTACTGACCTTGGCGCCGAGCGAAGGAAGTGGGAAGCAGAATTGTTTCAGTTTTAAAATCGTGACGATTACCTTCTAAATTCTTAGTGCCCTGTAGACTTTTTGTTGCGGAAGTTGACGGGCTGAACCATCCCGGTGAATGTAGGTTGCCAGTATTCGTTAACTTGCGCTTGTGTATGCCGATATAATACTGCCGCTCAATATGCCGCAGCTGCTTACTTATGGAGTGCCAATTGAGATGCAGGCCTTACTGCAACCCGGAATGAGGGTTGAGGTAGCACTGGGCAAAAACAAACAATATGCTGGCGTGGTAGAACGCATTCACAATTACAAACCAGACTCTTACGCAGTAAAGCCCATAAAAAACATTATAGACGAGGTACCTGTTGTGAATGAGAAACAACTGAAGTTCTGGCGCTGGGTGGGAGAATACTATATGGCCGCACCGGGCGAGGTTATGAACGCTGCACTGCCAGCCCACCTTAAGCTAATGGGTGAAACAAGGCTACAATGGATAGAAGAAAATAATAACCCAGGTATAAGGTGGAGCAAGGCAGCGGGATTGGCGGTTGATGCGCTACTTATAAAAAGAGAAATTACTATTAGTGAGCTCCGGGCAATAGCAGGTGAAAAACAATTTGCTGCGGTGCTCAATGAGTTGCTTGAAAAACAGGTTTTGCTCATCAATGACTCGCTGGAACCAGCATACCGCACGAAGAAAGAAAAAATAATACTGCTCGCCGACCAATACCATGAAGAGCCTAACCTGATGGCTCTGTTCAACCAGTTGCAGCGGTCGCCCAAACAACTGGAGCTGCTTATGGCGCACACGGAGATAACAATGAAAAAAGGCCTTGTGAAACAGGCGGATTTATTGGAAAGAACGGGAGCTACATCGGCACAGGTAAGGGCGCTGGCTGACAAGGGTGTTTTTATAATAGAGGAAAAAGAGACTGACCGAATACCGGCCCGCCTGAAACAGGAAGAAAAAGAGTTGGTGTTTACACCTGCCCAGCAACTGGCCTATGATGAACTTGAGACCGGCTTGGCGGAAAAAAACGTTGCATTGCTGCACGGAGTTACCGGTAGTGGAAAGACATTGCTCTATGTACATAAAATAAAACAATGTCTCGCTGAGGGCAAACAGGCGCTTTTTCTGCTGCCTGAGATAGCGCTTACAACGCAACTTGTAAGCCGGCTGCTGGCGTATTTTGGTGATGTACTTGGGGTGTATCACTCCCACTTCAGCAACAACGAAAGAGTAGAGATATGGGAGAAAGTGCGCAAAGGCACTTACCAGATTGTTGTAGGCCCGCGGTCGGCTTTATGGCTGCCTTATACCGATTTGGGCATCATAATCATAGACGAAGAACACGACAGCAGCTACAAACAGCGGGACCCTGCACCGAGATTCCATGCGCGGGATGCGGCTATATATCTTGCATCGCTGTACCATACAAAGGTGATACTCGGTTCGGCAACACCATCGGTTGAGAGCCTGTATAATGTGCAACAGGGAAAGTATGCCTACGCTGCACTTAAAGACCGATACCTGGGCGTGAAAATGCCAACCATAGAACTGGTTGACGCACGATCGCTTGAAAAAGTGAAAAAAGTGGGGCAAAAAATGCTTACTCCTGAGTTGCAACTGGCGATATCTGGCGCCTTGCTGAACAAGAAACAAGTGATTTTGTTCCAAAACAGGCGTGGCTATGCACCAATGTTACTCTGCACGGTGTGCGGGTGGGTGCCGCAGTGTAAAAACTGCGCTGTGTCGCTCACCTACCATAAGAGTACCGATAAGCTCCATTGTCACTACTGTGGGCTGAAAACAGCTATTATGCACGCCTGCCCGTCCTGCGGCAGCAACGAAATGACGAGCAAAACGTTCGGGACGGAAAAGATAGAAGAAGAAGTACAGCAACTGTTCCCGGATGCAAAGGTAGCGCGGATGGACGTGGACAGCATGCGGGGAAAAAATAAGATGGCTGAGCTCCTGGAACAGCTTGGCAAAAATAAGATTGATATATTGGTGGGTACGCAAATGGTGGTAAAAGGCCTTGACTTTGCGTCAGTTGCAATTGTGGGTATCCTGAGTGCTGACAGCCTGCTTAGTTTTCCTGATTTCAGGGTGAACGAACGGGCTTTTCAGCTGATGGAGCAGGTTAGCGGCAGGGCTGGTAGGGTGGATGGCGAAGGCCGTGTGCTCATACAGACCTACAACCTTACCCACCCTGCGCTGCACTGGGTAAAGGAACATGACGTGAGTGCCTTTTACAGGCATGAAATCAAGTACCGGGAGTATTTTGGCTACCCGCCATTTAGCCGGCTTATTAAGCTGATCTTTAAACATAAAGACGAAACAAAGGCCATTGCGGCAGCGATACTAATGGCAGAAGCGCTGAAAACGATTCCAGGTATATCTGCTCAGGGACCGGGGCCTGCTGTAGTACCCCGTGTAAGGGACCAG
>CAILMA010000331.1 GCA_903835145.1 uncultured Bacteroidota bacterium | reverse complement strand
CTGAATTGAATTTATTATTCAAAAAAATTATAATGAAAAGAACTGTCCATTGTCGCTATCAATCAGTGCGCGGCTTTACTTTTCCTGCCAGGCCGTTACACCTGGCGTGTAGAATTTATCAATAAACGCATTGAAGGACGCCCGTAGCCTGAGAAACTCATTTTCAAGTTTTTCTATGTCGTTGCCGTATTGTTTCTGAATGGCTGCAATTTCTTTTCCTTTCGAGTCATCTTTTACTGAGCGGCTCAGCTGTTTTTCAAATTTGGTGATGTCATTTTTAAACAACAATAAAACAGTGTCCGTATTAATGAAGTTATTCCGAAACGATTCTGCTTCTTCAAGAAATGACTTGTCTATCTTCGACTGAATTACGGTAGCAAAACGGTTTTTTAAATATAGGTTTTCCTGCTTGATGAATTCAAGTATCCTGTGCCAGGCATTAATGTCATATTTCAATTGTTCTAAATTCAAATGCCGGTCCCCTTTGTTTACTACGTATACCATCTGTAATTCTTATAAGCAAAGCACAAAATTATTAGATGGAAATGCCAAAGATGACGATCGTAGACAGGATATTTCATGATTTTGGTCAGGTCTTTGGTGTAAATGGTATTGTAAATATTCTTCGGCAGCTTCTTGCACGGCTATTTTTGGCACTGTCGGGCTACCAGGCAGCCTCTATATCCAATGTCACATTCGTTAATACTAAACTAAAATGGCCCGCTGTTGTCTAAGACTTGTTTATTTTGTGACTCAATTTAAAAACATGCGCATATCTTATCTTGGTTGTATTGCTTTACTTTCTGTTGTTGTCCTGCAGTCTTGTGGTGGTTCTAAAAAAACAAAGACGAAAAACCTGCAGCCAGGCACCTGGCAGGCAACTCCAGTGCTTATAGATGGTGATAGCAAGGATTGGCCATCGCCATACCCTAATTACGACAGCAAGTCAAAAATTGCATACGCCACCTCCAACGACGGTAAATTCCTTTATATAACAATGGAAACCGGTGACGAGCTAACGGAGATGAAGATTGCCAAAGCAGGTATGATCGTGTCTATAGATACGGGTGGAGGCAAGGATGCAGGGTTTAACATCAACTTCCCGCTCCAAAACGACAATGCCGATATTGAGGTGCCACAGCATGAAAAAGGCGGTGGCGACGCATCTACACGGCTCGGAAAGCAACTATCAAAAAGCATCAATAAGGCAATAGATCAGGCTGGCCAGTTCTCGCTCGATGGTTTCCCCGGTTGCAATGGCGGCTACGTAGTATCGCAGGTTACACCATGTGGCATAAAAGTAAGAGCCCGTATCGATGAATATAAAGAACTGGTTTGGGAGGCTGCAATACCCATTAAAGCGCTTTATAACAAAGATCAACTCTCGGCGGCTGATGCAGGTAGGCCCATTTCTGTTTGTTTTCAGGTAAAGGCATTGAAAGCCCCAAAATCGAAAGAAGGCGACAATGGTGGTGGGGCTATGAATTCAGGCATGGGCAGCAACAGCTCCATGGGCGGCAGGGGCGGTGGCCGCGGTGGCCAGGGTGGAGCACCCAGAACCAAGCAAGCAGAGAACCCAATGGCTCATCTTTACCTCGCCACCAAAACCTGGAAACATTTTACCCTCGTGTACCAGCAGTAAAAATATTTTTTTTTTCGTTCCTAACATTTATTCTGCCATGCTCGTCCTATATACAGCGAGGCGTTCAATTCATTTGGTCTACTTGCTAAAAGAGATAAATGATTTGCTTTCAGCCCCTGTAATCCGAGCAATTCACTATACCCAAAACCCCGTTCTGTCGTTTATCCATTACCTACAGGTTGCTTCGCCCCTATCAGAAGCAACCTGTTTTTTTATGCCCCTATTGCAAAATTCAATAGTTGGCGCGTGCAATCTGTACCTTCCGAAAAAGCTCACCCCCTTACACAGATAACTGAAACAGAAATAATCTGTTCAATTTTTTTTCAATAACGTTAAACAAGGTTAATTCGGCTCCGTCCAACAAAATACAACCACAAAATCAGCGTTGAAACAATAGAAAGCCGCATTTACTGTCATGTATTTAATAAATTTAATTTGTGACAGATTGCCGATGCTGTAAATTATTTTGTCAGTTGTGCGTAGTTGGTATCAAGTGCAGAAGAGTCATATATTGCTTTTTTACAGCCCATACGTCGGTCGTATTTACGGTAAACTGAAAACTTTTTTCTATTTTTGTATATTACTTCAATTAAAGGTGAATGGAAGAGATTGCTGCAGGCCCGTTATTGAGCAACATTAACACTCCGGAAGACCTAAGGAAGCTGAGCAAAATGCAGCTTCAACAGGTGTGCGACGAATTACGTCAGTTTATAATTGATTGTGTGAGCATTCACGGCGGCCATTTTGGGGCAAGCCTCGGCGTCGTGGAGCTGTCCGTTGCACTACACTATGTTTATAATACCCCCGATGACCAACTGGTTTGGGACGTAGGCCATCAGGCTTACGGCCACAAGATACTCACAGGCCGCCGCAGCACTTTCCATACCAACCGTAAATACGGTGGCTTGAGTGGTTTCCCTAAGCGCAGCGAAAGCATTTTTGACGCCTTCGGTGTGGGACACTCATCTACTTCTATCTCGGCTGCTCTGGGCATGGCCATTGCATCTAAGTATAAAAATGAATCATTCCGCAGGCATATCGCCGTTATAGGCGATGGTGCCATGACAGCCGGCCTTCCGTTCGAGGCGCTGAACCATGCGGGAGTTAGCGGTGCCAACCTGCTGGTGATACTCAATGACAACAATATGTCCATTGACCCCAACGTAGGCGCACTAAAAGAATACCTTACTGACATTACCACATCTCATCATTACAATAAATTTCGCGATGATGTGTGGAAGATGCTGGGCATGCTCCCTACAAAAGATTTCCAGAAACTTGCCTCAAAGGTTGAAGCCGGTCTGAAAGGGGTACTCTCTAAGAGCAGCAACCTCTTTGAAGCCCTTGGTTTCCGCTACTTTGGCCCGGTTGACGGGCACAACATACTTAAGCTTACTGAAACCCTTAAAGGCCTTAAAGACATACCCGGCCCAAAATTGCTGCACATAAAAACAGTGAAAGGTAAGGGTTACGGTCTTGCTGAAAAAGACCAGACGTTATGGCACGCGCCCGGCACATTCGATAAGATAACCGGGAAAATAAATAAGAAGATACCTACTGCCCCAGAGCCTCCTAAGTATCAGGATGTATTCGGGCATACAATAATTGAACTGGCGGAAAAAAATCCGCTGATAATGGGCATCACCCCGGCTATGCCTTCAGGTAGTTCCCTCAAGTTTATGATGGACGCAATGCCTGATAGGGCCATTGACGTAGGCATTGCCGAGCAGCACGCAGTAACGCTGAGTGCGGGCATGGCCACGCAGGGCTTAAAGGTTTTCTGCAATATCTATAGCTCATTCATGCAGCGCGCATATGATATGGTTATTCATGACGTAGCTATCCAAAACCTGCCCGTTGTATTTTGTTTAGACCGCGCCGGCCTGGTGGGCGACGATGGCCCTACACACCATGGTGCTTACGATATTCCTTTTATGCGGTGCGTACCCAACCTCATTGTGTCAGCACCTATGAATGAAGCCGAGTTGCGTAGCCTCATGTACACCGCTCAGCTCCCCGAAACCAATGCACCTTTCGTTATCCGTTATCCACGCGGCCAGGGTGTAATGCCCAACTGGCGCACCCCAATGGAAAAAATAGCTATTGGAACCGGAAGGAAGATTACCAACGGAGAGCAGGTAGCGATACTCACAATCGGTCACCCGGGCAATTTCGCTGTGCAGGCATGTAAAA
Source organism: uncultured Bacteroidota bacterium (assembly GCA_903835145.1). Taxonomy (GTDB): domain Bacteria; phylum Bacteroidota; class Bacteroidia; order Chitinophagales; family Chitinophagaceae; genus Flavipsychrobacter. The sequence goes on along the minus strand of CAILMA010000331.1, from coordinate 583 downwards.
TGCTGCGTGAAGATGAACTTTTCCCTGCCCACTACGATATGCGGTTCGTAAAGCCACTCGACGAGGTAATGCTCCACGAGATAGCCCAGAACTTCAGTAAAATCATTACTGTAGAGGATGGCACTATAGTAGGAGGCTTTGGTAGTGCAGTGTTAGAGTTTTTTGCCGCGCATAATTATACACCTGAGGTAAAAATTCTCGGAATACCAGATAGAATTGTAGAGCATGGCAAACCCGAAGAACTACACCGCGAGTGCGGCTACGATGCGCAGGCCATTGCCGATGCAGTAAGAGAAATGGTAGGGGTAGGCAGTGTCGTCGTTTTATAAGTCGACAGCCGCTAAACAATGTCATTATTCTACCAACATGAGCAACCCTGCAAGGGTTCAATCTCCCAGCCCGGGGCACCGCCCCGGGACACGTCAACCAACACCCCCCACAAACCCTGCAAGGGTTCAATCTCCCAGCCCGGGGCACCGCCCCTTTTTTAGTCGTAAGTATATAGTAATTAGTCGAAAGTCCCGATGGGGGTAACCCTTGAAAGGGTGACGTTATTTCTCGCTAAGGTAATGACATTGAGCCG
>CAILMA010000330.1 GCA_903835145.1 uncultured Bacteroidota bacterium | reverse complement strand
TCATGTCGTTGGGTTCAATGCTTGTTGCGTCATCGGCAAACAATTCGGCCTGAGCCTGATCTATCTGGCCGATACGGCATAATTCTACGAGGCGGTTTGCCACTTCTTGTGTTGTCATGTTATTGGTTTTTATTTTGGTTAAAATTTATGTTGCTTGTGAAAACGTAATCAGGGTGGGTAGCTAATCGAAAGTGAAAATAAGGATAAAAGGGTTTGCGTATGATTAATTTTATATAAAATTTGTTGCTTCTTTTTAGTTGTTGTTTATCTCGACATTGAAATCAATCATTTTTACTGGTACAAACCTACGACGCGGTGGGAACATTGAGTTAGTGTAAATACGACAATCTCAGGGGGGGATTGCGACAAAATATTTGCGACGTTTTTTAAATATTGTATTTTTGATAAAAGAGCCTTACCCGGTGTGTTTGCGACAATAGCAAACCGAGGCTCAGGATAGTAAACAGCAGCGTATGAAACATGTATCTATTTTAGTGCCGCAGGGAGAATATATAATGAGCAGTGTAGTAGGCTCCTACAAGGTGTTTAATGGCGCAAACCAATACTACCAGCAGCAGGGGAAGGAGCCGCCATTTAAGATACACCTTGTGGGTTTGAGTGCTGAGTCAACCCTGTATAATGGCCTGTTTGCCGTGCGACCTGACTATCTGCTCAACGCGCCGCCAAAGACAGATTTGATAGTGATACCAGCCATACAGCCCGGATCGACGGGTGATAATGCTGCATTTATACCATGGATAGTAGAGCAATATGCTGCCGGTACTGAAGTTGCGAGTCTTTGTGTAGGGGCTTTTTTGCTGGCTTCGACAGGTTTGCTGGATGGTAAACATTGCTCTACGCACTGGATTGCGGCGGATGCCTTCAGGAGTATGTTTCCTGCTGTGAAATTGATGGCAGAGAAAATAATAACGGACGAGCAGGGTATTTACAGCAGTGGTGGGGCGTTTAGCTTTCTGAACCTGGTACTTTATCTGGTAGAGAAACATACGGATAGGACGGTTGCAATATTTCTCGCCAAGCTATTTGAGATAGAGATAGAGCGGCACACGCAATCGCCTTTTAATATTTTTCTTGGCCAAAAGGGACATGAAGATGAACCGATAAAGCAGGCGCAATCTTATATAGAAAGTAACGTGGGTGAGAAAATATCAATTGACACACTTGCGGGTATGTTTGCGATAAGCCGGCGGAATTTTGAGCGGAGGTTTAAGAAGGCAACCGCTAACACACCGGTAGAGTACCTGCAGCGCGTGAAAATAGAAGCTGCCAAGAAAAGCCTGGAATCGGGCCGGGAGAATATAAATGAAGTGATGTATGCTGTAGGCTACAATGACAGTAAGGCTTTCAGGAGTACCTTCAAAAAAATAACAGGGCTCTCGCCGCTGGAGTACAAGAAGAAGTACCATAAAGGAGCGGCACTTTCTTATGGGATGATAAGTGTGTAGTGTTTTTAGTTTTTCAATAACGATGAACCCTTGCGGGTAAAATCTTAAATTCGGCAAGGTATTTGTAATGTTACAGCATATGCACAGAAGAAGTTTTTTAATAGCCCTCGCCGGTTTTGTAGTTATACTGATGGCGGGCACATTTAGTTATGGACAAGGTAAGAAAAAAGGCAGTGATAATATGCCGGCAGAGATATTGGAACTGGTGAACAAGCACCGGGCCGGGCGGCACCTGAAGCCGTTGCAGATGAATGCTCTGATAACCCATGAAGCGGAAGTACACAGTCATAACATGGCCACTGGAAAGGTGGAATTCGGGCACGACGGGTATGACGAACGGATGGACAGGCTGACAAGGAAGATTAAGAAATCGACAGGATCGGCGGAGAATGTGGCGTATGGCCCCCACACAGCAGAAGCAGTGGTGCAAAGCTGGCTGGAGAGCCCCGGCCACCGGAAAAACATAGAGGGAGATTATAACCTTACTGGCATAGGCATAGCCAAGAATGCATCTGGCAGGCCATATTACACCCAGATATTTATAAAGAACTAAGGCCGCTCAGAGGAATGAAGGGCTGTTGCAGCCTGTGTAATTGAAATGGTTGTTATGTTTGTTTTTTAAAGGTACACTGGTAGATTAATACTGCTATATTTGCCATTATGTTGCACAAAACCAAAATTATAGCCACCGTTGGTCCGGCTTCCAATACATACGAAAAGTTGCTTGCGCTGGTGCAGGAAGGTGTTAATGTTTTTCGCCTGAATTTCTCTCACGGCACTCATGCAGAGCACAAGAGCGTGATAGAGCATATTAAGCTGATCAATGAGACCTTTCCGTTTAATATAGCTGTGCTTGGCGACCTACAGGGGCCAAAGCTGCGTGTGGGCGAGATAAAAGACAATGCTCTGGATCTTAAAAAGGGAGATATTTTCTATTTTACCAATACCAAGTGTGTAGGTACAATGGAGGCCGTTTACATTTCTTACCCAAATTTTCACAATGACGTAAAAGTGGGTGAGAAGATACTGCTGGATGATGGCAAGATAGAAGTGCTTGTGAAGGAAGTGACGGAAGACCTGCGTGTGAAGGTAGAGGTAGTGTCGCCGGGTATACTCTCATCGAAGAAAGGTGTGAACCTGCCGGATACCAAGATTTCGCTGCCATCGCTGTCTGAGAAAGATCTGATAGACTTGGATTTTCTGATATCGCAGGGTATAGACTGGGTAGCACTTTCCTTTGTGCGCACAGTGGAAGACGTGACCAACCTGAGGTCTATTATTAAGAGCAAGGGCAGCAATGCCAAAATTATTTCGAAGATAGAAAAGCCTGAGGCGCTGGAGCACCTCAGGGAGATAATACTTGCCTCTGATGCGGTGATGGTGGCGAGGGGTGACCTTGGTGTGGAACTGCCGCTGGAGCTTATACCGATGATACAAAAGAGTATAGTATCGAAATGCATACACAGGGCAAAGCCCGTAATTATTGCGACTCAGATGATGGAGAGCATGATAGACCGCACACGACCCAACAGAAGTGAGATAACGGACGTGGCCAATGCGGTGCTGGAAGGAGCTGATGCCGTGATGCTGAGTGGCGAAACCGCCATGGGACAGTATCCGGAGCTGGTGATACACACAATGGTGAGCATAATAAGAGAAGTAGAAAAAGAAAAGACTGTTTATAATAAGAACCTTACGCCACAGGTGCACTCGCCATCATTTTTGAGCGATGCACTGTGTTATAATGCCTGTGTGATAGCCCACGAAGTTTATGCTAATGCGCTCATAGGCATGACAGAATCAGGGTATACCGGTTTCATGCTATCGAGTTACCGGCCAAGTGCGCCGTTGTTTATTTTCACGAAGACGCAGTCTCTGGTGAATCAGTTGAGCCTCAGCTGGGGTGTGCAGGCATTTTATTATGACAAGGAAGAAAGCCTTGATGGAATAATAGAAGACCAGGTGAATTTTCTGAAAGAAAGAGGCCTTCTGAAATCAGGCGATGTTGTTGTAAACACAGGTAGCACGCCTGTTACAGAGCACTTGCCAACAAATATGCTGAAGATAACGAAGGTGAAGTAGGGTATTTGATTTCCACCATATTGGTTCAACGCCGTCGGCGTTTGTGTTTTTATTTTGCCTGCCGCCGGTTTCACCGGCGGCTATTCTTTTTTAAGCCTTCCTGGTTTAGTTGTTTTGTCCAAATAGGTATTGGTCGTCATTACGCTTTGCAGCGTCTTTCATGAAGGACAAAACTTTTATTGATGTCCACAGGGATAGTTTTGAATGTTTGAGATTGTTTTATAGCTTGCGGCGTGTTTTTAAAAACATAGTGGCTGACATGAGTTCCGGACAGAAGAAATATGCGGTTGGTGTGCGGTTCTGGTTAAAGGATGAGCAGGGGCATTTTATGGGTGCCGGAAGGGTGCAGTTGCTTGAATACATAAAAAAGTTTGGCTCAATAACCAATGCCGCAAAGGAGATGAAGATGTCTTACCGGCAGGCGTGGCAGATGGTTGAAGATATGAATGCCAGTGCCCCAGAGCCGCTCGTAGAAAAGATACTCGGCGGCAAGGGCGGCGGTGGAGCACGGGTGACAGCAATGGGAGAAAAAGTGATAGCGTTGTTTCACCAGCTTGATGAGAAGATGAGCACCTTTGCAGAAGAACTGGGAAGGGAAATAGTATTTTGATTTTTTTTGCTAACCGGTATGTTTTAGAAAAACATATCAAAAAATGAAAAAAAGGGAACATGAAATTTAAAGCAAGAATTGCGGGTGCCGGCATTATGGGCCGCTTGTTTTTTCTTTGTACACTGCTGGCTGGGGTAAAGGTTCAAGCGCAGGTGGACCATGGTTACGAGGCAGCGGGAGCAGTAGCTACGGACACGGCACCCCGATTTAAACCTCATGGGATGCTGTGGGGGTCGGTTTTTGGTGATTTTGCTTATAAAAGCAATACTGACGACCTGAACCGCGGTGTGAACCAGTATACGGGCACCCCGAAGAATGCAAATATGGCGCAGTTCAGGCGGGTGTACCTGGGGTATAGCTACGAATTGAGTGAGCATTTTACAGCTGAGTTTTTACTTTCAGCAGAGAACGACTATCAGGCTGGTGTGCTGGGGCAGACAGCTAATGGCGATATACTTGCCAATAACAAGTTTGCGCCGTTTGTAAAATGGGCAAACCTGAGGTGGAAGAACCTTTGGAAGGGCACAGACCTCGTGGTGGGGCAGGTGAATAATCCGGCGATAGGTATTACAGGTAGAAACAACCAAACCTCAGAAGAGGTATGGGCTTACCGCTCCATAGAAAAGACGGTTTCGGATATACGCGGTACACCTGTATATGATATGGGGGTAGAACTACAGGGATGGTTTGACGCGACAGGCAACTATGGGTATGACCTGATGGTAGCCAATGGGCAGGCTGCGCGCCCGGAGACCGACCAATACAAATGGTTTTACGCTGATGTTTATGCGAAGTTCTTTAAGAAAAGGCTGGTAATAGATCTGTATCAGGACTATGAAAGGCTGAACTGGGGCGTTTATACCAAGGGACCAAACGGGGCATGGTACCACGACCGGAACATGACAAAATTATTTGCAGCATGGAATGCGCCAAAATTCACTGTGGGGTTTGAGGGACTGATGACCACCCTTATGGGAGATGTAAGGGTGACCGGGAACGATGGTAATACTTACTATGCCACTACCCGGGCAATGGACATGAGCTTTTTTGTGCGGGGAAGAATACTATCAGACGACAAGGGAGCCGCCAAGCTGGGGTATTTTGCCCGGTATGATAATTACGACCCGGCAGGCAACCTTGACAATATAGTAAACAACAGCAACACGAAAAGCTATACTGCGCTGACTGCAAACTATGACCCAACGACAAAGGAACAGTTTGTGGTATTGGGACTTGACTACACGCCAATAAAGCATGTGCACCTGATGCCGAATGTATGGATGAATACCTACAACTCGCCGGTAGACCCGACGAAATCTAATACCGGGATGAACCCAAATATTACAGCAAGCAAGGGGACCGACGTGGTTTGGAGGCTCACGTTTTACTATACTTATGGCAAGTAAAAAGAAGTGAGGCCGGTTTCAGGCTGCACTAAAAAGACGTCGTAGATTGCGACACTAAACTTAATGGTCACCAAATAGTAAAAGATGGCACATCCGGAAATTATTTTGTTTTTTCTGATCATCTCCTTTGTATATGCATCGGTGGGGTTTGGGGGCGGTTCAAGCTACCTCGCGGTACTTTCTTTTTATGCACTGCCCGTGCCGGAGATGAAATTGATAGCCCTGATTTGCAACATTATAGTTGTGACCGGTGGCACTATCTTGTTCATTAAACACAAGCAGGTGAACTGGAAAAAGGTGCTGCCACTGGTGCTGGTAAGCGTGCCAATGGCGTTTGTGGGTGGGCGATTAAAGCTGAGTGAAGATGTATTTTTTGTGGTGTTGGGTATAAGCCTGTTGGTTGCATCGGTGCTCTTATGGCTAAAAACGAGGATGAACGATGTGGTAGAAACTGCATCGATTAAGGTAAGTTATGTGAAAGAGGGGGCGCTTGGTGGAGCAATCGGGTTTTTATCGGGCATGGTGGGTATAGGCGGTGGTATATTCCTTTCGCCGGTGCTGAACCTGATGAAGTGGGATATACCGCAAAAGATAGCCGCGACTGCAAGTTTTTTTATACTTGTTAACTCTGTTTCGGGTATTGCGGGGCAGCAGTCGGCGCACAAACAGCAACTCGATTATTTGCAAATTGGACTGCTGGCCGCGGCCGTATTGGTTGGGGGGCAGGCAGGAGCCCGCATAGGGATTAAGAAATTCAATCCATTGGTTATTAGAAGGGTAACGGCCTTGGTGGTATTTATTGCAGGTATTGAAGTCCTGCACAAGCACTTGCATTTTTAGTGGATTTGCTTGTATCAAATATCAGGGGAATTCGGTGGGGGAAATTTGGTGATATGAATAGTGATTGGTAGATTTAGATAAATATTCATATTCTATCGAAAGCGGTATGCTGCGGGTGTCCTGATTTGGGAATCGTGGTTTTATTGCGATAGCGTTGATTAAAGCCACACTTATGAAAAAAATATCCCTTTTACTTCTTTGCATTGCTGTTGCGGTGATAGGTAGCGCGCAGAGAAACCTGAGGATGTTTACGAGCAGTACTAACGACGGCGCGAAATAGAACAATTCTTTGATTGCTACAAAAATACCATGGACGCATATATGTCTCCCAGATGCAGAATGAGGACGCATTGCAAGGCTGGATGTTTATAAACCATGTAGCT
>CAILMA010000329.1 GCA_903835145.1 uncultured Bacteroidota bacterium | reverse complement strand
CATTCCCGGCGGTAGTATAGAAGCTGCTAACCGCACCTACAATGTAAAAACCAGCGGGAACTACAAATCGGCTGAAGAAATAGCCAACACCATAATAGCTGCCTCTGAAGGGCGCAACATACTGCTGAAAGACGTTGCGAAAGTGTATTATGGATATGAAGACGAAAAGTACCTCACACGCCTTAATGGGCACCGTTGTGTGTTTATTACGGCCGCGCAAAAAGAAGGAGAGAACATCTCAAAGACACAAACAGTTTATCAACCCATCCTTGATAAGTTCAAAAAATCGCTGCCATCAAACATTGACATGGTGCAGCACTTTGATCAGGCTGAAAATGTGAACCGCAGGCTAACAGGGTTGGGTGAGGATTTTCTGATAGCCATTCTATTGGTGGCCTTCACGCTGCTGCCGCTGGGTACCCGGCCAGCTATCATAGTTATGATATCTATACCACTATCGCTATCCATAGGTATCATATTGCTCAACTTGTGTGGCTTTAACCTTAATCAACTAAGTATTGTGGGCCTGGTTGTAGCTCTTGGGTTGCTTGTTGATGATAGTATAGTAGTGGTAGAAAACATAGAGCGGTGGATGCTTGAGGGGCACAGCCGGATGGACGCTACACTAAAAGCCACAAGGCAGATAGGACTGGCAGTAGTGGGCTGTACTGCAACGCTTATCATAGCTTTTATGCCGCTGTTATTTTTGCCTGAAGGGGCCGGCGATTTTATACGCGGCCTGCCGCTTGCCGTAATCCTGTGTGTTATCGCATCTATGTTTGTATCGCTTACCATCATACCTTTTCTTAGCAGCAAGATGCTTAAAGAGCATACGGGAAATCCTGAAGGCAACATCTTTATGCGGGGCCTTAAAAAGCTCATTCATGGCAGCTATTCGCGCCTGCTGGACAGGGCTTTACAGAAACCGTTGCTCACGATTGTTGTCGCAATAGCCATTTTTGGTGGTGCTATAGTACTGTTCCAGGTAGTGGGTTTCAGCCTGTTCCCGGCATCTGAAAAACCTCAGTTTTTGATTAATGTTACTACCCCTGCACAAAGCAGTGTTGCATCGACCAACGAGGTAGTAAAAAGTATAGAACAAGAGTTGAAAAAAGAGCCGCACATAAAATATTTTGCGTCGAATGTAGGCAAGGGAAACCCACGCATATATTACAATGAAGTGCCAGAAAATGAGCGCAGCGATTTCGGACAATTGTTCGTGCAACTGGATGAGCATACCTCGGCCGATGAAAAGCTGGCACTCACAGAACAACTGCGTAGGAAATGGACCCCATACCCAGGAGCAGTGGTTGAAGTGAAAAATTTTGAACAAGGGCCACCGGTAGTAGCTCCGGTAGAAGTAAGGCTTTTTGGTGACGACCTCGATACGCTCAGAAGCCTTGCCGGTAAGGTAGAGGGGCTCTTAAAGAAAACCGATGGAACCATATATGTGAACAACCCTGTGAGCCTGCTGAAATCGGACCTGAAGGTGAATATAAACCGGGCAAAAGCACAGGAACTTGGCATACCAACAATAAACATAGACCGTACGGTACGGCTCGCAGTGGCAGGGCTGGACCTTGGAAAGTTTAGCGGTAAAGATGAAAAAGACCACAACATACTGCTCACAGTAAACAAAACCGGGAAGCCAACGATGGACGTATTTAGTAACCTTTTCGTCAACAACAACCAGGGTGTTTCCATCCCATTCAGTCAGGTGGCCGATGTGACGTTTGAATCATCGCCTACCAGCATCAATCACCAGGAAAAGAAAAGAGTTGTGTCCGTAAAGGCCTTTATTAAAAAAGGGTTTCTGGCGGACAGGGTAATCAACGATGTTATTGGTAAGATGGACAAGGCGGGGCTGCCCAACGGATACAGTTACGAGATGGGAGGAGAGGTGGAAAGCCGCAACGATAGCTTTGGTGGGTTTATGAGTATAATCATCGTCACTATTTTCCTTTTTATCGCCGTGCTTATACTTGAGTTTAAGACCTTTAAAAGCACGCTAATCGTACTTTCGGTGATACCCCTCGGTGTGGTGGGTGCTGCAATAGCCCTGTGGCTCTCCGGAAACTCACTCTCCTTTGTCGCCATCGTGGGTCTTATCGCATTGGCAGGTATAGAGGTGAAGAATACTATTCTATTGGTTGACTTTACCAATCAACTGCGTGTACAGGGTAAAAACCTTGAGGACGCAATACGGGAAGCCGGAGAAGTGCGCTTCCTGCCCATTGTACTCACGTCGCTCACGGCTATTGGGGGGCTTATACCCATTGCTATTTCTACCAATCCGCTTATTGCACCATTGGCTATTGTGCTTATAGGCGGCCTCATCAGTTCAACGCTTTTATCCCGAATTGTTACCCCTGTCATATACAAGCTCATTCCACCGCGAATTGCTGTGGCTTAATGCTATAGCTGGCGTGGAAAAATGACATTACCTACTCTTACGCTACAGGTAAGGGTGGGTTTTTAATCAACAAGGGCATGGATGAACGAAGTGCCTTTGTTGAAAGAACTGCAAGAACGTAATGCCTTGAAACTTAATGCCAATGCCCGGATTGTTTAATTTTTTGTGGTACCTGATAATACCAAACGACATTGAAATTATACGGAAATCACTGACAATCAATAGAATAAATTATTTGTCTATCTACTAATAGGTAGATATCTTTGCAATTGAATATGTCGACCAGGGAGGAAATAATAAAGCTTGGTGATGAGCTCATAAGGAATAAAGGATTTAACGCCTTTAGTTTTTATGATATTGCCAAAGTGATGGGCATAAAAAATGCCTCCATCCATTACTATTTTCCGTCGAAAAAAGACCTTGCTGTAGCGGTAGTTGATAGCTATATCATT
>CAILMA010000328.1 GCA_903835145.1 uncultured Bacteroidota bacterium | reverse complement strand
TTCCGCAGGCAGGATGGACACCATACCTATACTTGAAATAGGGAACATCAGTAAATTGATATAAATCACGAACTCTGCAATGTTCCCCGTTGTTATCTTACCATTTATAGCAAAATAACCGCCTATAAGTACCGTGCTGAGCATACTTAAGCCAATAAATAGATTCATCGACGGGAAGTAAACAGCTTCGGTAAGTGATAAATTGATAGAGCTTTTACGATACAATTCCGAATTGTCGTTAAAGAACTTGAGTATGTTTTTTTCCTGAACGAAAGACTTGATAACCCTTATGCCCGAGTAAGACTCCTGGGCAGTAGTAGTAAGACTTGACTGCTGCGCCTGAATTTTTCCGCTTTTGAGGAAGATGATTTTATTTACATAGTATATGGAAAATGCCAGAAAGGGCAGGGGGGCAACAACGCAAAGAGTAAGGCTACTGTTTACCCTGAGCATACCCCAGATGCTCATTATAGTAAGCACCAGCATATTGGCAAAGTACATGATGGAAGGGCCGGTGTACATCCGCACGCGCGATACATCTTCCGATATGCGATTCATAAGGTCGCCGGTAAAATGGGCCTTAAAAAAGTGAGTATGCAGCTCCTGATAATGTTTGTAAATTTCATTTTTCTGGTCATACTCTATATGTCGGCTCATTACGATTATGGTTTGCCGCATCAGGAACATAAAAACACCACGTAACAATGCCAGCGCAAACAGCGCAAGCCCGTTCCACAATACAAGTTGAAATATATAAGACTGCATAGCATCTGCGACCTTCGTTGCCGACACCAGTTGATAAGTTGTTATGTTGTCTTGCATTTCATCAAGCACGTTCCTCACGAGCACAGGCGGCATAACCGCAAACAAATTTGAGATGGTGATAAAAAGCAGCCCGGCCAGCAACCGCCACTTATACTTGATGAAATATTTATTGAGAGAACGTAATTTTTTCATTCGAGTTGCGAAGGTCGGGAATATTGTGCCTTATGGCAAAATGATTTTTACTATTCCGCTCCATGTCAAATTCTATATTCAATCATTTCTTTCAGCTGTTTTCTTGCTTTTGGCTTTCAGTATTTTTAAAAAATCGAAGTATGTTAGCCAAATATATAACCCGGGAACAAACACTTCAGTTGCGGCTTTGTCTACAAACAGCTTATAGTCAAACACCGGGTATTCCGGAGAGTAATAGCCGGGGTAGTAAAAAGGGTAGCCGTTTTCCTGACAGTACCTCAGCTTCATGAGCATCAAAAACTTGCCGGGGCTGTATTTTTTATATGCCGGGTCATAGAAGTTCACTATCCCGGCAATACTGTTGTTCCCTTTGTCAAATACACCGGCTGCTATCAGTTTTCCATCGTCTCGCACTTCAACGAGTTGGGAGTCATAAACTACATTTTCTACATCTTTTAAAAGGTCGAATAGATTGTCAGAGGTCTGAAAATCAAGACTATTGTAATAGGCTTTGTGAAGTGCAATCAGTTCCTCAGTTATGCTAAAAGGGCGGTAGGTCACCCGGAAACGGGAATTGCGATTAATGAGCTTCAGATTCGAGCTATCCAGCACCACCTGATCCACTTTGTAGCGCAGCCAAAATACAGGATAAACTTTGCCGTCGTCCCTCGGTTCCAATGAATTGGTTGTAAAAATCAAATGCCCCATCCTGTACCATCCGTATTGCAGGTAGGTATCAAGCGTTTCATTTTTAGCTGATGCCAGC
>CAILMA010000327.1 GCA_903835145.1 uncultured Bacteroidota bacterium | reverse complement strand
AGTCCTCCTCAGTTGAAAATTTATCCCGAAAATTCTTAATGCTTACTCCCTCAAACATACATTAAAGGTACAGTATCAATCTATATTTTACAAGCCTTTGAGAACAAAATACCTAATCCTATAACTCCAATTATCTCGTTCCAAATTTCCCAGAACGAACTTTTATAACCAGCAATTAATCTACTTTCTGACATTTGTAAAAAATCGAGGATATAAGTGCAAAAAAGATGATTTTTCCCGCTTTTTATTTTATCTTACATGCGTAACGAAGCTTTGCATTTATTTTAATAACATTTATTTTTATTAAACTATTTATAAACTAAAACCCTTTATCAAAAATTAAACTCTTTGTATGAAACAATTTTCCTCTCTTTCCCTCCGCGGTTTGTTCTGCGCACTTTCAATTGTTCTTTTAGGAAGTTCAATTTCCAGCGCTCAGATTGTAAGCAGCAATCTGTATTTGCAGGGTAAATTTCTGGAGTCAGGCTTTATGCCAAATGGAGCCATGGGTGCGGGTGTTGCAGCCCCGGCAGGGTATCACGCTCATATGGGCACTGCTACAAGCACTACCTGCGGATCGTCTGACACAAGCCGAATAGGCTCGGTTTATGACTGGGGCCACGATGGCTGGACCACTGGTACGCCTGCATTAATGGGTGATTATTCGCTGACGGGAGCAGCCTTCGAATGTTGGGGGGTACAGGTGGGCAGCACTGCAGAATATGCAAACGCCCTTTATTGTAATTTCACCGGCACGCTCACTGGTAGTTTCGGCAGCTACTCCAATACAGGCGGTACGGCCGTAGGTACGTGGTCAGGCACAGCCGCAAGTGGTGCATTAAGTATTCGTAAAACTTACAGTATCGACACCCTGAGCTCTGCACTTGTGATTAAAGTTATTTTAACGAATACCACTTCTTCTCCGCTCACCAACGTATATTATTTCAGAGCTGTCGATCCAGACAATGACGCTTCGTTTTCCGGTGGTTCCTACCCTACTAATAATAATGTAGACTATCAAAATGATTTTGCACACAGGGTTTTGGTTACGGCGACATCAATAGGTGCATCTTCTGTTGCAGGAACACCACCTACAACGATAAGCCTTGGTACTAAGGATTGCCGTGCGAAAGCATTTATCTATTCCAGCTGGTATAGTAACCCGGGCTGTTCTATGGATAGCATTTGGGCTCAGGAGGCGACCTGTCTTGGGTATACCTATTTTACAGGTGCATCAAGTGCGACTGATTACGCCCTGGCACTTATATATAACATTGGTACAATACCAGCAAATGATAGTTCTGAAATTGAATTCGCCTATATTTTCAACGGCACTTCGGGTATCGACAGTGTTGATTTTACATTGCCGGCACCTCAACTGGTTATCAACGGCGTAGGCCATGATTCCATTGACACAATACATGCCTGCGATTTTTCATCTACAATAAGTGTTCCTGCTTCCATCTCGAACAATGACAATTCAATCAATACCTGGAACTGGGCACCTTCCACCGGGCTATCTACAACAACTGGCGCCGATGTAACGATCGACCGATCGGCATTAACAAGTATCACCACTTATACGATTTCAGGGTCGAACTCGTCAGCAAGCTGCGACAGCAAAACTTTTTTGCTGACCGTATATCCGATTCAGATTGTTGGTGCTGTTACCGGCGCCAATAATGTGTGCCCTACACAAACGATAACGCTGACCGATACTTCTATAGGGGGCACGTGGAGCAGCACGAATAATGCGGTTGCAACGGTGAATTCCGGAGGCGTGGTGACTGGTGTGTCGATAGGATCTGATACAATATACTTTAAAAAGACATCGGCTTGCGGTGTCATTATGTCTGCATACAAAGTGATAGACGTGAACACCGTAGCTACCAGTTCGGTAATTACAGGTCCGGATAATTTGTGTGCAGGTATATCAAATACCTACTCTGACACTACATTTGGTGGGGTATGGAGCAGCACAAACCCGAGCGTTGCGACGATTGATGCAAGCGGCCTTGTGACTGGAGTTGCCGCGGGCACTGATACGATTAAATACTCAATTTTAAGCGGCTGCAGCAGTTCGGTGGCGATACATCTTCTTACCGTAAAACCACAACCTCAGCCAGGTGCTATTACCGGCCCTTCAGCGGTATGTATTGGAAGCACCATTTCTCTTTCTGATACTTCTACTATTGGCACCTGGAGCAGTGAATTCCCATCGATTGCGAGTGTAAACAGCTCAGGGGTTGTGAGAGGCAATACCAGCGGATCGACAACAATAAGCTACTCCGTGACGAACTCCTGTGGCACGAATGCCTCGGTTTATACGGTTACTGTAAGTGGAACGCCTGATGCCGGCACGATAACCGGTCCAACTTCGTTATGCCCAACTACTTCAATAGGCCTCGCTGATGCCTCGTCCGGCGGTACCTGGAGCAACGTTTTCACAACGATATCGACGGTTAGTGGTTCCGGCTTAGTAACCGGTTTATCAGCTGGTATTGATACTATAAAATACACCGTTTCCACGAGTTGCGGCACCGCCGTTGCGGTTTATCCTGTTACTGTTCTGCCGGTTTTATCGGTAGGCGCAATTTCGGGTGTTGCCTCTATATGTGCTGGTGCAAACACAACCTACAGCGATACTACCGGCGGCGGCAGCTGGAACAGCAGCAACACGACTGTAGCTACAGTTAACGGCTCGGGCGTTGTTTTCGGCGTTAGTGCCGGCACCTCAGTTATCAGCTATACGGTGAGCAATAGTTGCGGTACCACGACCGTCACAAAAACAATCGCGGTCAACACCGCATCGAGCGGAGCAGGTACAATAACCGGCCCAACGACCGTATGCGCCGGCGGCACCATTACCCTTACCGACACTACCAGTGGCGGCACCTGGAGCAGCACCGACAACAGCGTAGCCACGGTTATTGGTGGCGTTGTTACTGGCGTAGCCACCGGTACCGACACCATAAAATACAGCACATCCGGCAGCTGCGGCAGCGGCGTAGCCACCTATGTTATAAATGTTACTCTGTTCCCATCGGTGAGCGCTATTACCGGCGTCTCCGCCCTTTGCGTTGGCAACAGTTCTATACTTGCCGATGCCACCGGCGGCGGCAGCTGGTCTGTTAGCAACAGCAGTGCCAGCATAGGCTCGGGCGGACTTATTACCGCTTCGGCAGCAGGTATTGATACCGTAAGCTATGTGGTGAGCAACAGCTGCGGCATAGCCACGGCGACTAAAATTATATCTATTGATGCCGCAACTGCGGGCACCATCAGCGGACCTTCCACCGTATGTACCGGCAGCCCTATAACCCTTACCGATGCCACTACCGGCGGTACCTGGAGCAGCACCAACACAGCAGCAGCCACAGTAACCAGCGGCGGCGTAGTAAGTGGCGTGGCCACCGGCAGCACAACAATATCCTATACCCTTACCAACAGCTGCGGCACCTTTGCCGCCACAGCTGCGATAGCCGT
>CAILMA010000326.1 GCA_903835145.1 uncultured Bacteroidota bacterium | reverse complement strand
CTGTTCGGAATCATCCTGCTCCGCCCACCGTTATTTATCTTCCTGCTGCTGTCGCTCTTCTTCATGGGTATCAATGTCTTCATAAGTGGAGCAGCTGTCATAATATGGCTTATGGCTTTTGTTAGCTTCGTGCTTGGGTTTATGATAGGACTTGCGCATGGCAAACCTGATAAAGCCATCTACCGTTCTCTTTCAGGAATTCCAAAATTCATTTTTTATCAGGTTTTGTCGCTTATGAAAATAAAAAAAGCCAATAAAATTTCTGTTGCTACTACCCATTATCATGGCCAGAATATTGACGATCTAAAAAAGCAACCATGAGAATAGACCCTGCCCCCAAATATGCCGACAGAGCTGCTTATCGCGAAAAACGAACAGAACAGATTACTAAATATGCTGCCCTTATCTTCGTGTTTGTGAGCACTTTCTTTTTCTTTATCAAGCTCTTGTTCCTTTAATGGATAACGACATCAACATACCATTAGCCAATAAGAAAGAAAGTTTAAAAACGACTTTCCGGCGGCTATTCCTGTTAGAGAAGCTGAACAACCCTTTCGGGCATATTCTGCTAATGGTGTTATCGTGCCTAATTGCGTTTCTGGTTGCTAAGTTTGGGTTTATATCCGGGGCTCTATCTATAGCAGCCATGGTCGCTATCCCAACAGTGTTTTGTATTGTAGCATACCCTCGCTTTGGCCTTATCGTTTACCTCTCGCTTGCCTATCTCATCATGTGGTTTTTTAAGCTGGGGGTCAATTTCCCATTAGGCACACTTATGGATGGCATGGAGGCATTATTTATCCTCAGCCTCTTCATAAACCAAAAGAAAAACAAAGACTGGACCATTTTTAAAGGCCCCGTGAGCGTTATGATGCTCGTTTGGATAAGCTATAATTTGTTTCAAATTGCCAACCCTACAGCCGAATCAAGAATGGCATGGGTCTACACCGTGCGAACGGTAGCAGTAGTGATGTTCATGTATTTTATTTTCCTGTATTACATCAAAACCAAAAAATACATCCGCCTTATCTTCAAACTATGGATTGGTCTTGCTTTTTTTGCGGCCATCTATGCGTTTAAGCAGGAGCACATTGGCTTCTTTCCATTCGAAGATGCCTACCTGCACTCTGACCCCGGCATAGAGTTGCTGCTCTTTATCGGTGGTGTATGGCGTAAGTTTTCAATTTTCTCCGACCCTGTAGCATTTTCTTACAACATGGTCACAGCCAGCCTCTTGTGCATTGGGTTGCTTTCCGGCACGCTATCAAAGCTCAAAAAAGCGGTTCTGTACTTTCTCATCATCTTTTTTTTAACGGTAATGCTCTACAGCGGCACCCGCGGTGCCTATGTGCTCATACCCATCACAATGTTGCTGCTCTCTATCCTTAAATACAACAAGCGGGTAATAGGCATTATTGTCGTGGCTGCAGCGCTGGGCACCGTGGTCATTTTTATTCCTACCAGCAACCAAACCCTATTCAGGTTCCAGTCTGCATTCAAACCATCCGATGATGCCTCATTTAACCTGAGGAAAATGAACCAGAAGAAAATCCAACCCTATATTCTTTCCCACCCTCTGGGCGGCGGCCTCGGTGCTACC
This sequence comes from uncultured Bacteroidota bacterium, assembly GCA_903835145.1. GTDB lineage: Bacteria > Bacteroidota > Bacteroidia > Chitinophagales > Chitinophagaceae > Flavipsychrobacter. The sequence continues at coordinate 3,044 of CAILMA010000326.1, read as the reverse complement.
GGTGAATGGGGCAAACGTTTTGCGCCTTATTCCTACCTCGCCAACTTCCCGCCAGATAGCGGATACGTGCGTGTAGCAGTGGAGCTCGGCTGGATAGGTCTATTCCTTTTTTGTACCCTTATGTTCACCATCATGCGAACGGGCATACTTAATTATTATAAAATAAAAGACCCTGAGCTCAGGTCATACTGCCTTGCTGCGCTGCTTATCGTGTTTGCACTCAATTTTGGAAATTACCCTCAGGAGGCATTGGTACAATATCCTTCGAATGTTTATTTTTACCTTGTTGCCGCCATGATGACGATTACTGCCCGAATTGATAAACAACAAAACGAAGAAGCCCAATGCGCGGTAAAAGCACAATAGAAAACAGGGATATCATAGTAGTAGGCCAGCAACCCTGGGATACCGGCATTGGCAGCAACTGTAAAAATATCGCACTCGAATTTGCTAAAACAAACCGCGTATTGTACGTAAATAGCCCACTCGACCGCATTACACTGCTGAAACAAAAAGACGAACCCAAGGTACAAAAACGGCTTTCTGTAATACAGAAAAAGGAAAAAGGCCTGATTCCGATAGGCAGAAACATGTGGAATTTATATCCTGACTGCCTCACAGAATCAATAAATTGGATCAAGATTCGCCCTGTTTTCAACGGGCTCAATAAAAGAAACAACAATTTATTCGCCTGTTCTATACAAAAAGCGATTAAAGAACTGGGCTTCAAAGACATTATTCTGTTCAATGATAACGACATCTTCCGCTGCTTTTACCTGCAGGAACTATTGGCACCCGTAATAAGTATCTATTACTCCCGCGATAACATGGTGGCTGTAGACTACTGGAAGTTTCATGGTGAAAAACTGGAACCTGCACTCATAGCAAAGAGCGACATTTGTATGGCAAACTCAACCTACCTTGCCAACTATTGTAAAAAATACAACCCTCATTCTTATTATGTAGGTCAGGGGTGCGATTTGGACATGTTCAGCAACCATAAAGAAACCACTCCACCCAATGATATTGCCAAAATCCCCGGGCCGGTGATAGGTTACGTGGGTGCACTGCAAAGCATAAGACTTGATATTGGCTTACTTGCCGGCATTGCAACAGAAAAGCCTGATTGGAGCATTGTTTTGGTTGGGCCTGAAGACGATGCATTTAAGGCAAGCGTGCTGCACCAGCTCAAAAACGTTCACTTCCTTGGTGCCAAAGACCCCGCCACCCTCCCGGGCTACATCAAAGCTTTTGATGTATGCCTGAATCCCCAACTGGTTAATCCGGTAACCATTGGCAATTATCCCCGTAAAATAGATGAATACCTCGCTATGGGTAAGCCGGTGGTAGCAACAACAACCGAAGCCATGAGCATATTTGCTGCGCATACCTACCTTGCAACCGGAAAGGAAGGCTATATAGCTAACATTACAAAAGCACTGAATGAAGATACACCTACACTGCAACAGGCGCGCCGTATTTTTGCTTCTTCCCACACCTGGGAAAACAATATAAAAGAAATTTACGCTGCTGTAGAAAAATGGGTAAAGGAATAATACCCTACAACGGCAGCATGATTGAATACTTTTTGCCCGGCTTTACAGTAAGTTTATGTGCCCGCAACCAGGGATTGTAGATTTTCAGGTATTTGTAGCTTGTGCCATTTTCTTTGGCCCAAACAGCAAGATCCGGTATTGTTTTGTCCACATCTACAATTTTGCCCTTCAGCGGCCTGTATTCTTCATTGTCTTCCACAACATTACCGAGCCTTTTTGCATTTTCAGTTAAGTACTTCAGCGCCAGTATCCTGAAAACGTAACGGTTAGTTTCGTCAGGGAATATCATATCGTAATAGTTACTCACCTGCTGAAAATCGGCCTGCGTGCTAAACCCACCCTGCCCACAATTATACGAGGCTGCAGCAGCGGTCCAGGTACCAAATTTATCATGTGCTTCCTTAAAATACTTACAGGCGGCATCTGTCGCCTTTTCAGCATTAAAACGTTCATCCACCTCCTCCCCTATCTCCAAGCCGTAGCGAGGCCCCGTATCCTTCATAAACTGCCAAAAGCTCGCAGCACCAACTCCGGATAAAGCATTTTGCTGCAATGAACTTTCCGCAACACAAACATATTTGAAATCATCGGGCACTCCGTTCGCCTTCAGGCGGGCTTCAATAATAGGAAAATACCTGCCCGCAAGCTTCAATATATAAAGCTGCGCCCCATGCTGGTAAAAGTTTGAAAGCAGCTCGCGCTCCAGCTTTTCCCTTACTTCCCACCGGTCCAGCGGCACAGCCTCACCCGCAAAATCCAGTTTCGATGGCACTTCTGGCGGATACCATTTATATTGTGGCTTTCCTTCCCTGCTTATATCTACCGATGAAGCCGGAGCCTCTATTTTTTTTGAAGCTATTACTGCCATCGTACCTACCCCTATTACAAGTCCGGTAAGCACATATAGCAGCGCGTGTTTGTTAAATGCCATTCAAGTACTATTGAGGCATAAATTTAGACAATTAACAACGAATACAGGCACCGAAACCGATGATTTTATAAACATTCAACCTCAGCACCATATGTCTGGACAGCAAGAGTAATACCTTTTATTATTCCCCGATTTTGTAAGTTTGACCCATGGATAAGAAAACGGGCATTCGCATGTCTTTAATGAAGATAGCTATTGGGTTCATGACCTATGGCGTTGACGCTGTAGTTAACCCTATGCCATCTTGGTTGCATACATTTTTAACCTTCCTGAGGATATACCTGTTAGGAGCCAGTTTTATATCACTCATTTACCATGTGTTTCGTAAAGAGACCTTGGTATAGTTACCATATGCCGGCCAGTTGCAGGAGAAATAAGAAAGGACAGTTGAAAATCAAAAAATAACAATCGGCTTCTATATAAGTCACGCCATTTTTACCCCTTCTGCAATTACATAACTTTAGCTATTTTAGGTACTTTTGTAACCATTCAGCAAAATCTTCTACAAAATAATGAAAAAAACAGCCTTCCTTGCGCTCGCTTTCGTGCCATTTTCT
>CAILMA010000325.1 GCA_903835145.1 uncultured Bacteroidota bacterium | reverse complement strand
TTCCCATTCCAGGCGCTCCTTACTTTTGTATCGTTCGTGCGAGCCTGAAGTAGAGTGCCCCTGAGGCTGGGTAACTTCCTGAACGTGGAATATCGCCGGTATATGTGTTTCCCTTATCCGGTCCACACCCCTTTGAATGGTATCTACAAGGCCGGCATAGTCCCAGCCTTTTACGGTATAGATGTTTATGCCACCTTTATTTTCGTCCCATTGCATACCTGCAAGCGCATCGGAGATAGAGTTTTTAGTGGTCTGGAACTGGCGGGGTACGGAAATACCATAGCCATCATCCCACACAAATATAGCCATCGGCACCTTTAAGACACCAGCTGCATTTACTGACTCCCAAAACAAACCTTCGGATGTACTTGCATCACCTATAGTACAGAAAACCACCTCATTACCGTTGCGTGTAAATTTCTCGAAACCTTCTTTCAGCTCTGGTACATTGCGGTACATTTTTGATGCACATGCAAGCCCCAGGGCCCGTACCATTTGGCCAGCCGTAGGTGATATATCGCTACTGCTTTGCGGGGCTGTAGTCAGGTCTTTCCAGTCGCCATTGTCATCGAGCCAGCGCGTGCCGTAGTGGCCGTTCATCATACGGCCGGCAGTAGAGGGCTCATGCTCCACATCAGCATCAGCATATAATTGAGCAAAAAATTTCTGAATGTCGCTCATGCCGGTAGCAAACATCAAAGTCTGATCGCGGTAGTAACCTGAGCGTATGTCGCCGGGTAAAAAACATTTGGCAGCAGCTATCTGTGCCAGCTCCTTCCCATCTCCGAAAATCCCAAACTTTGCCTTGCCGGTTAACACTTCCCGCCGCCCTATGAGGCTGGCTTCGCGGCTGGCAACCGCCATTTTGTAATCATTAAGCGCTTCCTGCTTAAACTCTTCAAAAGATAATCTCGCTGACTTCGATACGGTGGCTAATGACTGCATAGTATAAATGGCTCGTTGTGTTGAAAGACAAAGATAATGGATAGCGTCAAAAATGCGAAATACCATATCGCCCCCGTTTTTCAAAGTTTTTTTACGCTCAATATGCACAAATATCTAATCAGCAGGTTTCCCTCCTGCATTTAGCCGTTATGTTAATCTCCCTCATTTTTTCCGGGAGGCATGTTTTAATCGGTTGAATAGCTGTAGTTTTGTTTAAAATATTTTCAAAAAAATTAAACAAAATGAGAAAAATGGCAATAATCATAATTGCGCTCGTGACGTTCGTTTTTCTGTATGGCGTTGTAACCTATGCATCTAACCGGAAAACCGAAAGGCAATCATTTACTGTTATAAAAGAAGAGGGTGGCTTCGAAATAAGGCAGTACCAACCTGCCGTCATGGCTACCGTAAGCTCACCGTTAGGTACACCAACAGACGGTAGAAATCACCACTTCAGGCAGCTTGCAGGCTATATTTTTGGTGGTAATAAATCGCGCCAAAAAATCGCAATGACTGCTCCGGTTTACATGGAGCAATCAGAAAAGGCAACAACCATGAGTTTTGTGTTGCCGGCTGGCTACCAACTTGGCAACCTGCCGATACCTGATGATTCTGGCATTGTGCTGCACGAGTCGGAGGGTGGCTGTTTCGGGGCATTACGGTTTGGCGGTTTTGCTGCTGATAAAAAGATTGCCAGCAAAGAGCGCGAACTGGCTGGCCTTCTGGCCAAAGCAGGGTATGAAGTGACCGGAAATTTTAAATACCTCGGGTACAATGCACCGTGGGATATTTTCGGACGGGATAATGACATTATCGTTCCGATAAAACTAAAATAGCAAGGTTAAAATTATTAAAATCAATCAATGTATCTTGTATGAAGAAAACTTTCCTTATTGTTGGTTGCTCAAAGGGCATAGGTAGCCAGATAGCGCAGCAGCTTATGGCAGACGGTCATAGGGTAATTGGTATGAGTCGCGAACCCGTAGCGGGTTTGTATCAGCATTATCCACTTGATTTGTTGACCGACGAACTGCCACAAATAAACGAAGTACTGGATGGTATTGTATATTGTCCAGGCAGTATTAATCTTCGTCCGTTCCGCGCACTAAAACCAACTGATTTTCGTGCTGACTTTGAACTCAACACTGTAGGAGCTGTAAGAGTACTGCAGCAATATTTTCCGGTGCTACAAAAATCACCATCTGCCGCAGTCGTTCTTTTCAGTACGGTGGCTGTGCAAACTGGCATGCCTTATCATGCTTCTGTCGCAGCGGCTAAGGGAGCCGTGGAGGGCCTTGCGAGATCGCTTGCTGCAGAGTGGGCACCCAAGATAAGGGTTAATTGCATTGCTCCATCACTCACTGACACACCGCTTGCAGCACGTCTGCTTGATACTGATGCCAAGCGCACCGCATCAGCCGACCGACACCCGCTGAAAAAGATTGGTGATGCGGCGGATGTTGCTGCCATGGCTTGCTTCCTGCTTTCAGATCACGCGCAATTTATGACCGGGCAAGTTATCAAGATGGATGGCGGTATGAGCAACGTAAAATTGTAGTTTGAGTGCAAAAGTGGAGGTTATGTGAATAGTCAGGTTAACGAACTAAGGTTACATCACCCTTCATGTAAGAAGTTCGCCCATAGCGGTTTACGAAACTTATTTGCCAGAAATAGGTGCCTAACTCAGCGGGTTTGCCGCTATAGGTGCCATCCCAGCCATCACTAAGGTTGCTGCCGTTGTACACTTCTTCACCCCACCGGTCATATACCTTGAAGAAGTTGATAGACTTGTAGCCCACTGCTACAGGGCGGAAGATGTCATTTTTGCCATCACCATTTGGGGTAAATGCAGTAGGAACAAATATTTCAGCTTGATTTACGACCCAAACCTTTATGGTATCATAGCCCTTACAGCCATAAACACTTTCAACCGAAAGGTAGTAGAAGTAGGTACCGGTATCGGGGTAGTAGCCTATGGGGTCGTTGATGTCGGGATTGTTGAGGTTCGTGGCTGGTGTCCAGAGATATTGGTTGCCGCCTGTGGCATTAAACTGAACGCTTTCACCCTTTACAATAATGGTATCCTTACCAGCAAAGGGCTTAAAATTTTCTACAATGATTTGCCTTACAGACGTATCTACGCAATTCTTAATATTTTGGGATATAAGCGTCACATTATATGACCCCCCAACAGTGTAGGTATGCTGTGGATTCTGCAAGGTTGCCGTGCCACCATCACCGAAAGTCCAGTTCCAGTTGGTTATTGGTTTAATCGTGGACGTAGACATATCAACGAACGAAATAGGGACACCCGGGCACAACGTACCGGAATCTGAGAATTTCGTTGCGAATAACGGATATATTTTCACAAAACGGGTAATGCTATCAGGGCAGGTAGACCGTGGATTTACAATAAGTTTCACTTCATAAACACCGGTGTCTGGGTAGGTGAAGGTGGGCTGTGCGACATTTGACGTATCATTTGTGGCTCCCGGAACACCGAAATCCCAGTGATAACTAAACCCACCACTGCTGCAATTCACAAAGTTTACTGTAAAGCTGTTGCATTGCACTACATAGGTATTTACATCGGTACTAAACTGGGGTATACAAGCAACCACAACTTTAGAGCAATCTGTTACCACAAATTGAAACTCCCTGCGTATGGTATTGATCAATACCCCATGCCGCCATTCGTGGCAGCATACATTCACCAGAAAACGACCAATAAGGTTAGGAGTACCTGTAAGGATGCCCGTTATCGGGTCAATCTGCAAGCGCGGAGCAGATGATACCGGGTAATGGGCTGAATAGGGATAGACATAAGTTACTGGTGCATAGGGTGGAGGGCCGGGGAAGGGCTTTACATCTCCCGGCGAGGCCCCGAGCACTGAGCTATCAAAACTATAGCTGAGTGAATCACCGTCGGGGTCGGTAGCTGAGTTGTCATAGTACAATGGGTTGCGAAGGCAGATGATTTGAGGTGGAAAGTTCCTGAAGACTGCGCTATTGTTGTACTCCACAACCTTAGTAGAGGGAATAGTACAATAATAAGTAGCTCCGTTATTATCGGGCTGAGCAATATTCACAATGGCACTATTGCGGCAACAGCGTTGATAGGAAACGATGTAGCCGTCATTACTTGCTGGCAACGCGAATGTTGTAATAAACGTCTTTTTAAGCAGGCAAACCTGCGGGATGTTGCTCACGCAGGCATTCGTAAAATTTACTGGCACAACCCTGGTTGAATCGGGGTTAAAGAATATTGAAGTATCTATCGCTACCAGCCTGGGGTTACTAATGTTATTGGTATAAACAAAAAGGAAAGCAGGGTTGTCCTGCGCAATAGCTTCAGATGAGCCATTCAGACAATCTTCGTATATCGTAAGGTGAACTTGGTATAAGAAATTGGCACCGCTTGCACCCAGATATCTATATGTTACTTCGCCCCCCACAATGTGAGATCCGTAAGCATGAGTGATGCAAAAAGTAAATAAAATGAATAATATTTTTAACGTTCGCTGTTTCATTTTACAGTATAACAGTATAAAATAAACTGCGACAAATCAGCCGATAGCTTTTCCGGTGCTTCGAACATACTCATGTGAGCGCAATCATTATAGAAAGATACAAAATTAACGCCTGATTGATAACAAAAAGGAATTAATTTTTTGAATGGAATTACGTTGTCCTGGGCTCCTAAAACCCATTGTATAGGAAACAACGCTTCAGGCAGAATACCTGAAGTATCTGCCCTGAGTATCATCGCATTGTAGAAATTGACAATCCCTTCATCACTCATTTTACAGGCATTGTCTATTTGTGTTTCGACAACATTCTGATGGTTTAGTTTAAAGCCTTCTGAAAATAGCCCATTCACCAGTTGCCGTAAAAAAAGTTGTTTGCCCCCGTTATTGATTATTTCAATGGCTTTCTTCCTTATTTTAACCCGCTCCTCATCATCAGCGATCGGTGTTGAGTGCACCAGTGACAGCCCGGAAACATACATTGGATACTTACGGGCAAATGCAAATGCAACATAGCCGCCCATTGAATGACCTGTAATAACTACTTTATTGAGCTTTTCAGCAACTATAATGTCTTTTATCCTGTCCGCCATCTCCTCCATATTCACAGCTCCAACTAACGGGCTATCGCCGCTGCCGGGCAAGTCTGGTATAAAAACGGTATAGTTTTTACTTAGTTCCGGCCATATATTTTGCCACATCACACCGCATTCGGGAAAGCCATGAATCAAGAAGACTGCGGGTCCGTTCCCGGTTTTTCGGTAATAAGTACCGTTCACTAAAGAAGTGGTGATATTAGGCATTGGCGATGGGTTTTATACGGCTGTTTCTATAAATGGAACCATAAATGTAAGCTAAAGCAAGCAATAATGGTGAAAATTCTAATAAGAGTAATTGTTGAATACCAAAAACATGCAATAAAATAGTAATTAGTATAAAGCAAAGACCAATCAGGGCATACCTTGGGTTACCTTTTGGGTTAGCAAATGCTATAATAAGGTTGGTTGGCAATAGCCACAAGAGATTAAAATTATCGTGGCAGCCGCCGTGGCTGGTGCCAAACCACATCACCAAAATAAGGCAGCCCAGCAAGCCGGTAACGGCTAATAGTGTTGTACTCATTATTTTACCCAGTAATTTCAGTTTTTTCACTGATAGCCCCGTTATAGTTAATATACAAAGACATAGCGTTAGGATAAAAGGTTGGTTTAACGGCACCGGTGCCGCAGGGCCACCAGGTAAAATAAGTTCGCTTTTTGCCGCAACGGGTTGTCCGTTAAGCGTTGCACCTGCGAGCCCTTTCATCAGGTAGTCGGGCAGGAACATAATGTCTTTATCGCTCATCACCCGGTCTATGCGGCTGCCCAGCAAAATATTGATTCCAAAACGTTCCCAAAGCGTAGCATAAAAGCGTTCGTTGATGATATCCCTGAAGGTGTAATGTTTAACATCCGGCAGGGTTTTTCCATAAACAAATTTATTATCAAGGGTGTGAGGCAGTAAGTCCCTGATTCGGGTAGAGCAGTTGTCGTAAAAGAAGTCATATTTGTACTCTTTGTTTGATGGGAGTGCGTTCCAGTCAAGAAATGCTGCCAGGCTGAGCTTTTGGTCGTCGTTTATAAGCAGCAGTTGCTCATTAACGGTCCTTTTTGCATTAACATATTCGTCCATAAACTCTTTAAATTCCTGTACGGTGAGGTAGTACATTACCTGTCCACG
>CAILMA010000324.1 GCA_903835145.1 uncultured Bacteroidota bacterium | reverse complement strand
CTGAAGATGCCGCCGCCGGAAGTGCAGCCATATATATAGGTCATACGAAAAAGGGCGATAAACTGCATCCCGCCAGGCTTGCAAATGAAGGCTACCTTTTCCAGACGGAGGGCAAGGATTTGTACTTAATGGGTGGTAGCGGCAAGGGCTTGATCTATGGCGTTTATACCTTCCTCAGCAAGTATGCGGGATGCAAAAAAATAAGCAATATACCCGTTGTGTTTACTCCACTCAACGAGCTGAAAATACCTGCGTTAAAAGAAGAAACAAAGCCACAACTCGAATACCGTGAAGCTTACTTCCCGGCAAGCATGGATGGCGAGTACCTGGAGTGGAATAAACTACAGAGATTTGAAGACCTGTGGGCACCGCATATGTGGGGCCATACCTTCGATAAACTTGTACCCGGGCGCACCTATTTTAAAGACCATCCCGAATACTTCGCGCTCGTAAAAGGCAAAAGGCAGGCATCGCAGCTTTGCCTGAGCAACGATGAAGTGTATAAAATTGTGACTTCAGAGCTTAAGAAAAGCATGGATGCGAATCCAGATGCCATGTATTGGTCAGTGAGCCAGAATGATGATATTGGCAACTGCGAGTGCGACAAATGCAGGGCTATCGATAACGAGCAAGGCAGCCCTTCAGGGTCATTGATAAAATTTGTGAACCGGGCGGCAGCACAGTTTCCTGATAAGAAAATAACAACTCTGGCTTATGCCTATAGCCACCGCGCGCCTAAAACCCTTAAGCCCGCAGCAAACGTATATATCTTCTTGAGTGATATCGATGCCTTTCGCGATAAGCCATTAAGTGAAGAAGGCTCTGCAGCCACATTCAGAAACGACTTGAAGGGCTGGGCTGCGCTCACACCTAATCTGTTTGTTTGGGATTACCTCACCGAATTCACGAACTACCTGGCCCCGTTCCCGGAACTGCATACGCTACAGGCCAATATGAAATTTCTTAAAGAAAGCGGAGTAAAAGGGGTATTTGCACAGGGGAGCGGAGAAACCTATAGCGACCTCGCAGAACTGAAATGCTACCTTACCACCTGCCTGCTCAATGATGCGAATGCCGACGTAAAAAAGCTAACAACGGACTTCCTTAACGCCTATTACGGACCAAAGGCTGCAAAATTCATTCAGCAATATATAGATTTACTACAGGCTAAGGCCATAGAATCTCACAAAAAGCTGGATATCTACGGCAATCCCGTTAATGAATGGGCTACCTACTTATCCCCTGCCCTCATTGACCAATACAGCGAATTGCTGGATAAAGCAGAGATAGCTGCAGATGGCAATACAACTTATCTGGACCGCATTATGCGGGTAAGGCTGCCGCTCGATTATACCGTATTTCAGCAGGCAAGGTTTTTCGGGATAGAGAAGTTTGGTATATTTGAGTTAGACCATGCATACAAGTGGGCGGTAAAGCCGAAACTACAGGAAAAGATAAAACGATTTGTAGCGAACTGTAAAAAAGCAGGAGTAACCGAACTCTCTGAAGGAGGACTAAGCCCCGACCTATACCAGGCAGAATGGGACAATATTATAAAAGCCGGAGTGACGCCTACATTTGCAGTAGGAGCATCGGTCACGCTTCAGCATCCCTTTGTTGAAGACTACCCCGCGAAGGGAACACGAACCCTTGTGGACGGCAACCCCGGATACAATGACTTTAGCTACAACTGGCTCTGCTTTTATGGGGTGCCTATGGTTGCCAACATAGAACTGGGTATGCCGGAAAATGTAAAAAGCATACGGATGCACTTCCTCGATGACCCAAGACACTGGATATTCCTGCCGGAAAAAGTAAAAGTTGAAGTGTCGGAAGATGGCGCAAAATATACAGTATTCGGAGAGGCCAATGCAACACCTGATGTGGAACACTACGAGGTGAGCCCTGTACTATATGCCTTCGACGAAAAAAATACGCGCAAAGTTAAGTACATAAGGGTAACTGCAACGAACCGTTCGGCGCTTCCGGCATGGCGTTCGCGGGATGGCAAAAAACCAATGCTGGCGTGTGATGAGGTGTATGTTCATTAATCAGTCATCAGGCTAAAATTCCACCTAAAATCGCCTCTTTGTCAAGGATATATCGTTAACGGGCAGGCAAGCCAATGAACGAAAACCACTGTGGGCGTCTTGCGCAGAAGGCGTAAGATCCCAGAGTATTTTCGTAATACCAACACCTAATATAATTTAGTCCAAAAGTTTGACAAAAATATATAATCGAATTTGCATGTTTTTGCTACGATTTCTTTGGTGAGTTTCATCACTTCTTCCTTTATGAAAAGGCTTACGGCGT
>CAILMA010000323.1 GCA_903835145.1 uncultured Bacteroidota bacterium | reverse complement strand
CTGGCTGTCCGCCTTGGTCACATATTTTATTGTTTTGAGTTGCCCCGCTTTGTTGCTAATGTACTTGCTGAAGCCCCCGTATTTTTTATCAATCGCACCCATCGCAGCCTCCTTACCGTTATTGATAATGGCCTTGTATTGCTGGTTGTCGTTTTTCAGTTGCGGGATTGCCGGAGAAAATTCCTTGATGATGGCAATACCCAGGGTTGAAAGCAGAATAATTGCAACCAATATAATAATTCGAAATGTCCATTTAAATCGTTGCCAGCGAGTAGGAGAAGATGTTAAAAATATTTGTTTCTGATCATGCGACATAGGCAACAAAGATAGTGCGCCCCCACCTAACCTTAAAATATACCGCAAAGGCAACCGTCGAACTCGCAAATGCCAATACCCCTGCAAAATCTATCCATGCATAGAGGTGAGTAATATCATCCGAATTTTAAACCGGGTCATGTTATGCCTAAACACTATTTACCTTAACTTTGCGGAGTTAGGCGCTCTGCATTATTTAAAATTAAAATATACAGGCTCAGAAAACAGCACAATTCAATTAATTCAATATGAAAAAGACGCACATTGCCTTATTACTGCTCGTTGTTGTAGCCATTTCAGTAATCTCGGCAAAATTTCTCGATTTCAGTACTTACGAAACTTTTGGCTCTGCAGAGAAATCTCCGGAAAAATCATTCCATATTATCGGATTCCTTGATAAATCTAAAGGCATAGTTTACGACCCAAAGGCCGACCCAAACAAATTTACCTTTTACGCCAAGGATAAGTCCGGCAACTTGAAGCAAGTTATTTATATCAATGGTGCACCGCCAAGAGACATTGACAAATCAGAACAACTTGTGATGAAGGGCTACATAAAAGGCGACGCCTTTATTTGTAGTGGCATACAAATGAAATGCCCTTCGAAGTATAAAAAAGACATGGCGGTCGGGGAAACCATTTAACGATTCATTCGTCTTAATCTGCCATTGCTGTTTCATCCTGCCCTGGTCAGTCGTATTTTATCCTGCGCAGCACTCAATAACTACCAACTACCACTCAATAATCAATGACAACTGAATTCATAGGAGAACACCTGTTACCCGGTCAAGTGGGTTATTTATGTGTAATAATATCTTTTGTTGCTGCTTTAATGAGTGCCTTCAGCTACCTGAGGGCGGTGAATACCGAAGTAACATACCCTAACAACAGCAGCTCATGGCTTGTGCTGGGCAGGGGTGCATTCGTTGCTCACACCGCGGCTATTGTCAGTATTTTCATTGCGCTCTTTTACATCATTGCCAATCACCTTTTCGAATATCATTACGCATGGTCTCACTCTTCGCTCGATCTGCCAGGGAAGTACCTGCTGTCTTGTTTCTGGGAAGGTCAGGAAGGTAGCTTTATGTTGTGGATGTTCTGGCAGGCCGTACTCGGGCTGGTTGTTATGCGCACTGCAAAAAGCATGGAAACCCGCACGATGACCATCATAGCCATGGCGCAAACTATATTGTGCACCATGATTCTCGGTATTTATCTGGGTCATGATATCAAGATTGGCAGTACGCCGTTCCTCCTGCTGCGTAATGCTATGCAGGGCGCTCCTATTTTCGCAATGCCTAACTACCTCGATTTTGTAAAAGATGGTAACGGCCTCAACGTGTCGCTTCAGAATTATTGGATGGTTATTCACCCTCCTATACTTTTCCTTGGCTTTGCACTCACACTTATCCCATTTGCCTACTGTCTTGCTGCTCTGTGGAAAGGAGATTATACTACACTCGTAAAACCTGTTATCGGCTGGTCGCTGGTATGTGGCGCCGTTCTTGGTACCGGCATCATGATGGGTGGCCGCTGGGCCTACGAATCGCTCAATTTCGGTGGCTACTGGGCCTGGGACCCCGTTGAAAATGCCTCACTGGTTCCCTGGCTTACCTTGGTAGCGGGGTTGCACACGCTTATCGTTTATAAAAACACAAAGCGCGCTTTTACCATCACATTAATATTTTTACTGCTCTCCCACCTCCTGGTTTGGTATTCAACCTTCCTCACCAGAACTGGAATTCTCGGTAAGACGTCTGTTCATGCCTTCACTGGCGACGGACAGGCACTGTACTACCACCTGCTCGCTGTTATCGCATTTCTGGTGCTGCTGAGCACTACGCTATTGGTATGGAGATGGCGGAAATTGCCAAACGTAAAATCAGAAGAAAAAACCCTATCCCGTGAGTTCTGGATGTTCATTGGCGCTGCCGTTATCTTCATTTGCGGGGTCGCTATCATTTGGGATACTTCACTACCCGTTTGGGCACCTCTGGCCAAGATGATTACCGGAAAAGACTTTGCTCCGCCGGTAAACGTGATGAAGCACTACAATGACATCCATGTATGGATAGCTATCATCATCGGCTTCTTATCAGGTCTTACCATGTACATGAAGTACAAAGACACGCCACCGGCCCAGCTCTGGAAGCGTATTGGTGTGGTAACCGGTATTGCGGCAGTTATGGCACTTGCAATCGGTTTCAAACAAAACATCACCGCATGGCAATACAGCTTTATGTTGTTTGCCGCTTGTTTCAGCATCGTTGCAAGTATTTCCTACGGCATGGCAATCCAGAAGGGTAAATTCAAAAACCTTGGCCCCGTAATTGCTCACCTCGGTTTTGGTGCCGTGTTGCTTGGCATATTGCTTTCTTCTTACAACAAACACGCTATCTCCTTCAATACAACCGGTGAGGCCCTCAGCCTCGGCAAGGGCTCTATGGAAGATGAAGCCCGCGAAAGCAGGGAAAACCAGATCATGTTCTTTGGCATACCTGTAGCTATGGGCGATTACTTTGCTACCTATATAGGCGATAGCAGCGTGCCGGGCAAAGACCGCAGAATCTATTACAAGGTAAAATTTGAGAAGACCGACTCGGCTACAAATAAAGTAACGGAGGAATTCATGCTATACCCTGATGCCTTCATCAATCCTAAGGGCAATGAGAGCGGACTTAGCGCCAACCCCGATACCAAGCACTACCTTACCCATGATGTTTATACATTTATAAACCAGGCAACCGATAAAAGCAAATCTGACACAAGCACCTACCTAACCCATATAGTGCAGAAAGCCGGTGACACCATCTACCTCAATAGTGGCTTCATGATTTTCAAGGGCTTTGATAAAGTGGTAAAGAACAAGAATTATACACCTTCCTCCGGCAGCAACGCAGTTTCTGCGGTGCTTGAGGTACACGATAAAATGGGCAGAATCCATGAGGCTAACCCAATATTTGTGCTGGACAATACCGGTGTTGTATCGCATATTGAAGACACAGTTCAGATCATGGAGCTTTATACAAGGCTGGATAACATCATCTTAAAGTCCAAGGACTCTGCCTATGGCCAAATATCTGTAAGGCAAACAGACCCTAAAGATGACTTCATTGTACTCAAAGCACTGGTATTCCCCTACATCAATGTCCTCTGGACTGGTGTTATTATTATGGTATTCGGCTTCTTCATAAGCCTGGGCAAGTTGCTGGGCAAATCCTCAAAAGTCATCAGCATTGCAGATTAGTGCATACATTTAGTTTGGCTGACTTGATTAATTAAGACTATCCGAAT
>CAILMA010000322.1 GCA_903835145.1 uncultured Bacteroidota bacterium | reverse complement strand
AGAGGGCGTGAGTTAGATGCCGAGGTGGCGCGACTGCTGGCGTTGGTGCAATTGCCGGCGGATGCGGCCGGCCGATATCCGCATCAGTTTTCGGGCGGGCAGCGGCAGCGGGTAGGTATTGCGCGGGCTCTTTCGGTGCGGCCCGAGTTTATTATATGCGATGAGAGTGTTTCGGCGCTTGATGTAAGCATACAGGCGCAGATACTCAATCTACTGAAATCGCTGCAGCAGGAACTGGGGCTTACTTTGCTGTTTATTTCTCACGATTTAAATGTGGTGCAATACATAAGTGACAGGGTGATGATAATGAAGGCCGGAAAGATAGTTGAGACCGGTGATGCCGTTGCGGTGTTGCAACACCCTGAGCATGAGTACACAAGGAAGCTGGTGAGTGCAATTCCGAGAACTATATAATTTATATCCTTGCCGGCAGGTCATTTATTTCTTTTTTGAAATGACACGAATCATTTTTATATGCGGAGCATTGTGTGTAACTTTAGTATAAACCATATATCATGAGCAGTAAGAATGAAAAAGAACAGTTTCCGGGGTATCCACATTATGCTGCGAAGGAAGATATTATGCGACCTGTAAATAGCAATGGCCGTGCGCCACTTGCAGACGAGAAAGAGCAGGCTGAGCCGGTCGCAGGGAAGGTTGCAAACAGTAGTGATCCCTTGTTGGTGCCGGGGACCGATGCGGACGTGACACCAGAAGAATTGAAATTGCTGGTTGCGCTGGATGAAGAGCTGGATACACAAGATAACCGCAACCTGAAGGCAATAATGCTTGATAATACTGATGATGATGGAGATGTGCTCAATGAAGCTGACGCTCCTGAAGCTTCGTTAACCGGAGATGATCTGGATCTGCCGGACGTGGATAAAGATGACGAAGAGAACGATTATTTTTCGCTGGGCGGAGATACTAATGACGCGCTTGATGAGGATAAGGAGGATTAAAGTAGGGGCGATATACTTGCGATGTTTCCCGGGGCGGTGCCCCGGGTTGGGAGATTGAACCCTTGCAGGGTTTGGTTTTTGACGGGCGTTGCAAACGCCATGCCGAGGCATCCCGATTGCAAATCGGGACGAGGGAGCGGTGTCCATGTTGGGTGTCCCGGGGCGATGCCCGCGCGATGTTTCCCGGGGCGATGCCCCGGGCTGGGAGATTGAACCCTTGCAGGGTTACCCCCGTCGGGACTTTCTACTAAGTACTAACTACTTTCGACTAATTACTTACTACTTTCGACTAATCTACAACAAACCGCTGCACCCACATGCCATTTACTTTTACAAAATAGATACCGGCGGGCAGGTTGCTTACAGGGATGGAGGCCTGAAGGCCGGTGACTGTGGTGGTGGTGTAAACCACCTGACCGAGCAGGTTGGTGATGGTAAGGGTTTGCAGGCCCTCAGGGTAATAGACATAAAGAATATCGTGAGCCGGATTAGGGTAACACGTGATAGCCGGCTGGGGCTGCACCTGCGGTGTAGCAGTATTGAGTGCTACAATGCGGGCATTGCTGAAGGCCGAATCGTAGCAGCCGCGGCCATTGGAGGCTACCGAAGCTGTGATAGAATCGGTAGGCTGGGTTTTGATGTAACTCACTGTGGGGCCGGTGGTGGCGGCAAACTCCACATTGTGGTTTTTCCAGTGCAGCAGGTAGCCGCTGCCTGTGCCGGCTACAGTGGCTGTGCAGGTAACAGTATCGCCTATGGCGGCATGTGCCGGGCAACTTACAGTTATCACTGGCACCAGTAGCGAATCAACGACGAGGTGCAGGGTATTGCTCAGGGCAGTTGGGGTGGTTACACAATACAGGTTGCTGGTAAGGGTGCACTGTATGCTATCGCCATTGGCGGGTGCATAGGTGTAGGTATAGCTGCTGGTGCCTACGGCTACCCCATTCACTCGCCACTGGTAGGTGGGCGCATAGCCGGGCAGCGTTACCGCCGCGGTAAACGTAACCGGCATGCCATAGCACAGGCGGTTATCAGCCGCACCGTCAGTTATGGTTATAGTGGGGTATGCCGGGTAGGTTACTTTTCGGATGCGCACATTGTCATTGTCATCAAAAATAATGTTGTCGCAGGAGTCTACAGCTAAAGAAAATGGCGTGCTTAACTCGGCAGAATCAGCAGAATGTCCATCCCCACTAAATCCTCTAATTCCATCGCCTGCTACCGTGAATATAGTACCAGAAGCATCAATTTTTCTAATGCGCTCATTGTATTTATCAGCTGCAAATAAATTTCCAAACTTATCTCCGTAAAGGCCCAACGGTTGTAATCGCGCTGAAGTGGCTGGTATGCTGTCCCCATTGTATCTTGTACTATCGCCTCCAGCAAAGGTAGTGATCACGTTGGTTGTTAAATTAACCATCCGGATCCTTGATTGCCCGTCAGCGATGTAAAGTTTATTTGTTGAGTCAATCCAAATTCCGAAAGCCCCGATTTTCGCATCTGTCGCTGCTCCGCCATCACCGCTATATCCCCCGATACCATTGCCTGCGACCGTAGAAATTATACCTGTCGAAAAATCAATTTTCCTGACGTGATTCGCAACAGTTCCAAAATAAAGATCTCCATTTTTGCTGAAACGAAGTTCGGTAGCACTGCATATTGCTGCATCCGTTGCAGCATTCCCATCGCCACTGTCAATATTATTGCCATTGCCTGCGATTGTAGTAATAATTGAAGTACGAAAATCAATTTTCCGTATAACACCAATATAATATTCACTAAAATACAAATTACCTGAGTCATCTACAACAAGGTTGCTAGGAGAATACAACCTTGCCAGAGACGCAGGCCCCCCATCCCCTGTGTAACCCCTAACACCAATACCGGCATACCGAGTAATTATTCCGGAAGCAGATATTTTTCTGATGGTATAATTTGCTCCTTGAGAAATATAAAAATTACCATATGTATCGTATGCAGAACAGCCTCCCTGATACATCCCAGCCGCTGTTGCAGGTCCGCCATCACCAGTGTCAACGTTATAACCATCTCCCGCAATCGTAGTGATTACGCCAGTTTGTGCTCCACAGTGAGGCACAAACAAGAATACGACGAAACAAAAAAATATAAATTTCATGCTATTTTTTTTAACAAATATAAACAGGACAACACCCAACAGCAATACAACAATAGTAAAGTTGACGACTAACAATCGAACCAAAGCAACTACCAGGTTCCGGCATATCTTTCACCACAAACCGATTAGAATAAAAAGCATCAGGAATAGTAGCTATGATGCCGCAGCCATAGATACCTACGAGCGGCAGGCCGCCATCGAAGTTGCAGGCACCGCCAAGTATGGCACTGCAATCGCCGGTAAGGCAGTTGCAAAAGCCACCCATGATAGTAGATGCCTGGCCACAAACGACATTACAAGCACCGCCCCATATACTGCTGTTAAAGCTACTTGCAGTAGCACCCACTCCCGAAACTTTATTGTTATACCCGCCACCAATTGCCGCAGACCCTGCATTATCGTATATCCCATTAGAATCACCTCCAACAATCACATAATCCGCTTCACAAGTTAGTGCGGATTGGGTGTTGTTGTAGCCACCGCCAGTTGTTGAAGTATACCATTTCATCATGTTTCCAAAAGTAGAGAAATAGTCGGGTATTTTAAAATATATTTTTTGATGGTTGCATGGGATTAGTTGAGCGTGTGCCAGGGATT
>CAILMA010000321.1 GCA_903835145.1 uncultured Bacteroidota bacterium | reverse complement strand
GAGACGGATATTATGCAGAGACAGCCGACCTGTAGAGATTCGTCAGATAGTGGGAAAAAATGGTTGAAATGGCCTGCGTGCCTGTCTAATCATTCACACATCTCGTGGTATAAGAACATAAGAGAAAAACAATCAAATGTGGTGTTGAAAACGATAAAAGCAACAAGAATTCGACCAAAATAGCAGTAAAAGAGGCTGGAGATGTCAAAATAGTAGCTGTAACTTAACCATACAATTGTAAAACAGTGTTGAATGTATTCATTCAATGGCAGAGTGTATGTGTAGACTCATGCCTAAAGACAGAGCTCTTGGTGTGGTGAAATAGTGTGTGAAAAGTATGTAATATTGGCAAAATAGACTGCTGAAATACTACTTACGGTACAAAATATCTTTTTTGGCACAATAAGTATGCATGTCAGTTATAATAATAAGAAATAAAGTTACCCAACAGGTCAGGCTATGTCCAGGGCATGTAGAAAGAGTGAATTTTATGTCAGAAAGTCAATAAAATATTTTTTTAAATCAGAATATACGGGTAAAAGTGAGGTAATAATATTTTGATATTTGCGGATGAGGTTGTCATTTTATCATTTCTAATTAATAGAGCGTTAGTTGTCGAAAGCCTATATACAGAATAGCAATAGCAGAAACAGAACAGTTGGTCCACGTTAATTTATTGTTATACCTGTTCGAATATTATCCTATCTTCGCACATCAAAAAAATTACAAAAAAATTTAAAATGCTCAAAAAAATAGGAATTACCTTAATCTCTATCTTGAGTCTGGGATTTTCGGCCAGTGCTCAAAAGCCTTGTGCAACCGATACGAAGTATTGGGAAATGGTTAAAAAATACCCGGGAATCCTTGACCTGGAAAAACAATTTGAAGACCAAATAGGCTCTAACATTGAGAAAACAGCGGCGGGAGCAGCTGCGAGAACCACTGCTATAAGCGCAAGTGATACAACAATTTTCGACATACCTATGGTGGTGCATATAGTGCATGACTATAGTGTGGAGAACCTTTCGGATGATGTGATATACGAAGCGGCGCAGTATTGGGCAACCGTGTATATGTGCCAGAACACCGATACCAGCGGCGTAATTAATCCGTTTAAAAAATGGGTAGGCAACCCAAGAATGAGGCTGCACCTTGCTACAATAGACCCCAATGGCAAACCTACCAAGGGTGTTGTGCGCCATATGTCTTACCTCACTACGGTGGCTGATGATGGTGCGAAATTTGACCCCTGGCCTCAGAATAAGTATGTAAACATATGGGTTATCAGGACGTTTGGGGCGAGCGCAACGGGAGCTGCTGCATATGCTTACCTGCCCGGCATGGCTGCCTATCAGCCTTATTATGATGGTGTAATTGTGCTTTATGATTATGCAAACTATGCAAAGACGGTGCCTCATGAAATTGGGCACGTCCTTAACCTGCAGCACCCATGGGGAAATACCAATAACCCGGCAGTTGCCTGCGGCGATGACCATGTTGATGATACCCCGCCAACGAAGGGGCATAACCCGGTTGGTTGCGTCGCTTCGGCTTTATACGATACTGCCTGTGCAACGGGCTATTTGAAGCACTACAGAACAGCAAGTGGAGGTGACTCGCTGGTTGACTACCCGGATACTGCCAATTCTCAAAACATAATGGACTATACCTACTGCCAGGAAATGTTTACAAAGGGACAGTGTTTCAGGATGCGCACGGCTCTGACGAGCACTACTGCAGGCAGAAATAATTTAATTACTGCTGCAAACCTTTCTGCAACGGGTGCATTGGCCCCAATGCCTGACTTGCCACCGGTAGCGGACTATATTATGAACAGGGGCACAGGTGGTTCGTTTGTATCTGATGACCGCTCGTACTTCCTTACACTGAACAACAGCAATAGCTTCCTTTTCCGCAATACAAGCTGGAACGACACTTTATCTGACGTACAATGGACTTTCTCCAATGGAGCAAGTACACCATCGGTTTCCAGCCTTACTACTGTCATCAATCGCTTTACTGTGCCTGGTTATGTTACGGTGACTGAAGTTGCTATATCTAATGCCGGCAGCGATACACTTGTGAATACACAGGCAGTGTATGTTGCTGATACCGCTGGCGTAAGCCCTTGGGGTTATGTTCAGAATTTTGACCCGGCCAATTGTGGCAACTGGCCTATGTTTAACTACTACAGGAACAATTTCAAGTGGGATTTTTATAGCGGTGCAAGTGCTGACGGCGATGGCAAGTGTATGCGCTACCGCTCTTTTGACACAACTGATAAAACAGTAGGTACAGCACTTGGCGACCATGATGACTTGTTTACGCCGGGCTTCAACCTCGCTGGTATTACAGGTAATTACTACCTCAACTTTTACACGTCTGGTTGCCGTATACCCGGCAGTGGTACTACCGACTCTATGGAGATAGATGCAAGTACCAATGGTGGCGCACAATGGACGAGGATAGGTGGCGCATCAGGCACCAGCCTTATCAACAATACTTATTCCAGTCTGGAATTTGTACCAACATCAGCCAGCCAGTGGGTGGCACATGCCATTAATATCCCGACCGCATACCGCACGGCTAATACCTTTTTCAGGTTCCGTTACTGGCCCGGCGATATAGGCAATAACTGCTACCTCGACAATTTTTATACTTACCAATTCCCGGCTGAAGTACTGGCTCCTACAGCTGCTGCGGGTTCATTGAAATTATCACCTAACCCGGCAACGAACGGCTGCAATATTCTGTTTAAGACTGGCTACGATGGCAGTGCTACCATAATGGTTAAAGACATTACCGGACGGGTTGTTTATCAACTCCATAACAGTTATGCGCCGGATGCTATTGCAGAGGAGACTATCGATAGGTCTGTGACGCCAGTAGCGGGTATTTACCTGGTGACTGTTATTATTAATGGTAAGGCAAGTACTGAGAAGCTTGTGGTATATTAGAAACTCCGGAGTTATCATTCTGGTTTATTTTTATAGGCCTAAGCAAGCATTTATGATGAGAAATTTTAAAATATAGTTGTTTGATTTTGTGGCTTGTAATCCCCGCTTCTTTACTTTTCTTTGTGCTGCCGCAAAGAAAAGGAGTAGCAAAAGAAAGCGGCACTTTGGCGAACAGCTCCGCACGCCAAAGCAGCTAAACTGCGTGTTTCGTTGTGTGTTGTTGCCCATTTTCAAAAGCAATTAAATTATGATAAAATATTAAATCATAATGGCCCTGAAGCGATTCGGGGCTTTTTTTATGGTATGATAGTGGGTAAGGAATCTCGGTCGCAACGCATTTTTTATGTAATAGGACCATAGGGAGACATTAATGAAAAACCACAATTTATTTAAATGCGAATTGGGCGTGTCCCCCTACCTTTGTGAAAAATCGAAATGATGATTGCATTTTTAGGTATGGGCCACCTGGGCGCCAACTTCGTAAGAGCCATGTTGAAAAAAGGCAAACATGTGCAGGTATGGAACAGAACACCGGAAAAAGCAAAAGCGCTGGAAGCGGCAGGAGCCGTGGCTATTAGCAATGTTGCAGATGCTGTGAAAGGAGCTGGTCGTATACACCTTACACTTAAGGACGACCAATCGGTTGATGAGATACTTGCGGCCGCAAGTAAGAATTTTGAACCGGGAGTAATAATCATAGATCATACCACCACATCAGCTGAGGGCGCGCTAAAGCGCACCAATGAATGGAAAGAAAAAGGCTTTACCTATGTGCATGCACCTGTGTTTATGGGGCCGCAGAATGCACTGGAAAGCACTGGCACAATGCTGGTTTCCGGCAACCAGGAACTCATCAAGCTACTGGAACCCGAACTTGCTGAAATGACGGGAAAGGTGATCAATTTTGGGGAGGTAATCAACAAAGCCGCAGGCATGAAATTGCTGGGTAACCTTTTCCTGATAGCAATGACGGCAGGCGTGGCTGATACGCTTTCGCTCGCGAAATCGCTTGATATCCCTACCAGCGATGTTTTTGCATTGTTTGATACCTGGAACCCGGCAGGAATGCTGCCTGCACGGCTCAAAAAAATGACATCGGGCACGTTTGATGAACCGACGTGGGAGCTGAACATGGCCCGCAAGGACGCCCGACTTATGGTAGAGGAATCAGAGCGTGCTCAACGCCCGCTAATGGTGATACCATCGGTAGCTGCAGCCATGGACAAATGGATAGCTGACGGGCACGGACAAGACGACTGGACTGTGATTGGTAAACAATAGGAGAAAAACAGTTTGAAGCCTTCGCGGGATTCGGTTTTTGTCTGAACCTTGATTTTTAGGATTGAAAGGAAAGGAAGGATACTGGGTTTGATTTTGACGGGCGTTGCAAACGGGTACGAGAAAGAAAGTTGGGCATCTCTATGCTGGTGTCCTCAACCCCCGGCCCCTTCTCCGCGAGCGGCAGAAGGGGTGACATGACATTCAAATTACATGCTTAAATTAGCTGCCTAACTGGTATGATGTGACTCCTTCAAGATTAGTTTTTTACGGGCGTTGCAAACGCGTACGAGAAAGAAAGTTGGCGAGGGCGTTAGTCGGCTCTCCATTCTTTACCTGTCATATTCAAGAATACATCCTCAAGGTTAGCGGCTTTTACTTCTTTGGGGCGCTTGAAGCCGGAAGCAAGGAGCTCATCTATAAGGTCATTGGGTGTGCTCATGGCTATGATTTTACCGCTGTCTATTATGGCAACTCTTTCGCATAGTTCTTCGGCTTCATCCATATAATGCGTGGTAAGTACTACGGTGGCACCACGGTCGCGGAGTTGCTTTATGAGCTCCCACAGGTTGCGGCGTGCCTGGGGGTCCAGGCCAGTTGTAGGTTCATCAAGGAATATGATTTTAGGTTGGTTTATCAGTGTAGTTGCTATTGAAAAGCGCTGTTTCTGCCCGCCGGAAAGTTCTTTGAATTTGTTTTTGGCCTTGTCCCTCAGGTTCACTGTATCAAGCAGTTCCATCGGGTTTACATCCCTGTTGTACAAACCTGAAAAAAGGTCGATGATTTGTTTCAGATTGAGGTTAGGATAGTAACCGGCAGCCTGCAACTGCACGCCAATAATGTTTTTTATGGCCTGAGGGTCTTTATCGAGGTTTATACCGTCTACGATAATCTCACCCGAAGTTTTTTCGCGCAGTGTTTCTATGATTTCAAGCGTTGTTGTTTTACCGGCACCATTGGGTCCGAGTAAGCCAAAAATTTCACCCTCCTTTACTTCGAAACTAATGTCTTTTACCGCTTCAAAACTTCCGTATGACTTAACGAGATTTTTAACCTGTATAATAGCCGCCATTTTCTGTAAGATTGATTTTGAAATTCCCGTGCAATTTAAAGCTATTATTTGATTCCGGCGCCGATTAGTGGGTCATGGCATAGTTAACAGCGGCATCAAACCCGGAGCTATAATCAGCGAAACGCTCCGGAATTAGAACGTCTGGTCGCAGGGAGCCGTCATAAGTTTCAGATGTAGCAACGTATTGTGTTGAATACATGATGGTGATATGGGTTTCAGGAAGCTTCATAAATTTTACTGATCCGAAATGCGTTACGCTGCCACTGGTTGGCTCGCCTATTATGGTAGCATAGGTTTCATTTTTTAACTGTACTGTGTTTAAAATAGCCGCAGAAAACGTTTTGCGCCCCACCAACACGTAGATTGAGCCTTTTTTATTTTGTGGTAAGGAATTGAGGTACGTAATAAAAGGGCCGAGCAGTGAGGGCCTGCCGCCGCCATTATCCCTGAGGTCTATTATTATTTTTTTCGGCTTTCTATCATCAATGTCTTCCTCCATTCTTTGCCTTAGGGCCTTGAATGGGTAACGTTTGTCATTCATGCAAGAGGCGTACTTAAAGTAAAGACAATTTCCCGTATCTGTAAATCTGTACCCGTACCGCTGCTGAATGCTGCTGCGAAGAAATGTATTTTTGTCGAACCCGGTGAGGAAGTGAATATCTCTTACGTCTGCCGGTGCCGGGGTTATTTTTACGGTTTCATTTTTTAGATTGAGCAACGTGAATACGATGTAGCTTCGCGAATTGGTGATGCCGAGACCATGCAAAACGTAGGGGTCGAATAGATACCTTGAGATGTTGTCTTTAAGCGACGCAAAGTTGGTATCTGGTACTATGGTCCTTATGCGCTCTACCACCTCGTTTATAGGCATGTTGTTGATAGCCACGACTTTTGAAAACAGGTGTTTGAGGTTATCGGCATTCGTCTTTGTAATAACAATCCCCTCTTCAAACCAATAACAGTTAAAAGGAAATCTGTCCCGAACCATGTTTTCATAAAGAAT
>CAILMA010000320.1 GCA_903835145.1 uncultured Bacteroidota bacterium | reverse complement strand
CTATCGAGCACGTAACCGCGGGCGGCTGAGCTAATATACTCCCATCTAAAACCCGGAACTACCGAAAAATACTCCCCAATGTGAAAAACCTGCTCAACAAATGGCGCAAAATTGGTAGTGGTGAATTGCAGGTTATTCTCGTAAGTACCGCCATAGTTGGTAAAATCGGCATCGGTGCCCGTGCTGCCTACCCCACCCTGCAGGCGATCCATCTTGCCATAGTAATAGCGGATTCCGGCACCGAAAGTCTGCTCGCGCCCATTGATATTGAAGTTGGTGAGCACCCTGATTTCGGCGGTGGAATTTTTGAATGTTTCCTTTTCTACTTCGCGCTCTATGTAGGCATTTGTTGCCGGTATAAGGCTGTCGGGTGTTTGTGGGCCGCCATCTTCATTTCTCCATACGATAGTGCGGGAGCTAATGTTGAGTGCTGATTTGAAACTAAGCGTTGTATGCCGCGATAATTTTGCTTCGCTGGTTAGGGCAAGAATATTCCATGGAGTGACGAGCCAATTGCGGCCCCGGAAGGATTGGTCGGGGTTTTGGGTAAATTGCTGGTCATCAAGCCCGCCGGGCATGTGGAGAAGGTTGCGCAACATAGAGTACTCGACGCCGATTTTTAAATTTTCAGAAGCACGGTATTCGAGTTTTGCAAAACCGGTAAACTGTTTCAGGTTGGAGTTTTGCCTCCAGCCCTGTTCGGTAGTGCCCTCAGCAAACGCATAGTAGTTCCACTTTTTGTATGTTCCACCGACCGATACGATTGAATTTAAAAGCCCAAAACTACCTGCAGTAAGATCGGCATTCACTTCGAGCGGCTTATCCCTCGGGCCACTTTTTACGATGTAGTTGATAACACCACCAAACTGAGGACCAAACTGAAGTGCTGAAGCACCCCTTACCACTTCTACACGCTCCACAGCCTCCAGCGGCGGCAGGTAGTAAGATTCCGGGTAGCCGTAAATGTCGCCGGCGAGGTTGTAGCCATTCTGGCGGGTATTGGTTTCTATGCTTTGGGCCGGGTTAAGACCCCGGAATCCGATGCCATTAGATGGGAAACCGCTGCCCTCGGTTTCAGAATAGTTGGAGCCGGGTACCCTGCCAAGTGTCTGACGGGGATTGTCGGTAGCTGTGTTGGCATCTATGCTATCGAGGACCAGCACTTCATTTTTTTGTGCGGCATAAATCACACCTTCATGGGCTTCATTCATATAGCCCATGCCCTTTACTGTCTTGTAGCCTTTTACGGTTATTTCTTTCAGGGCCTTTGACGAGTCTTTTTTTTGTGCACTCGCTGCAACAGGTAAGCACAGGCAAGCGAGAAATAATTGCAATATATATTTATACATTCTTTTGTGGAAGTTTTTTGGACTGCAAAGAACGTTTTTATAAACAGCAAGGGGTTTCAAAAACGGGAATTTCCGTTTCGTGAAAAGGGAAAAAAGGTGGGGGTTAGCGGATATTGAGATGGTAAATACCGGACGAGTGGCATTGTGTTTTAAACAGGCGAAAATAAACGTTCAACGCCTTCGGCGTTGGCTGCATTTGATCGGCTAACCGTGGGTTTATACTCACGGCTACTATTGTTTATGCCCTTCGGGGAAATGGTTTTGAATATAGACAGTATTGGGAAATGAATAAGGCGCACCGAAGTGCGCCTCATCCATTTATTGGTGTCAAAATCTGTATTAAATCAGCTCGAGACTGCGGTTAACGAACTCAGTGAGGTCGGCACCGGTGAGCATGCCCTGCGACAACATAGCGAGATCGTAGGCTTGCTTTGCAAGCTGGCCCTGACGAGCTTCATCAGCGTTCAGGATTTTATCAATCAGTTTGTGGTTACCGTTAATAGCTACTTTGTAGTTATCGGGCATTGAGCCATAGAAGCTCATGCCGGCACCACCACCCATGCGGGCCATGTCTTTCATGCGGCGCATAAACTCATCCATCGTTACTGTTACAGGCGATTCGCCGGGGTTAAGTGCGTCAACTTCCACTTTCATGTGGGTATTGTTGATAGATTTTTCGAAAATCTCTTTCACTTTACCCTTCTGCTCATCAGTAAGTACCAGTGATATTTTTTCGTCTTTGTCTATCAATTTATCGGCAACATCGGCATCAACGCGCTTGAGGGAGGTCTTATCGAGTTTCTGCTCGAGCTTGCTGATGAAGTGCGGGTCGATAGGCGAATCCATGAGCAACACATCATAGCCTTTTTTATTAGCGCTCTGTATGAAACCATCCTGTTTTGCAGGGTCAGTGGCATAGATGTAAATGATAGTGCCGTCTTTATCGGTCTGTATGGCTTCAATTTTCTCTTTGTATTCACCGAGCGTGAAGAATTCCTTCTTTGTGTTGGTTAACAAAGCGAAATCTTTAGCCTTATCGTAAAATTTCTCTTCAGAAATCATACCGTATTTCACGAACATTCCTATATCAGCCCACTTAGACTCGTAGCTGGTGCGGTCGTTTTTGAACAACTCAGCAAGCTTGTCTGCTACTTTGCGGGTTACATAGCTGTTGATCTTCTTCACATTGCTATCGGCCTGCAGGAAGCTGCGGGAAACGTTCAACGGAATATCTGGTGAATCTAACACACCATGCAACAACATAAGGAACTCCGGTACAACGTCTTTAACCTCATCGGTAATGAACACCTGGCGGCTGAACAGCTTGATTTTATTGCGCTGCAGGTCCATATCGTTTTTCACCTTAGGGAAGTATAATACACCGGTAAGGTTAAATGGATAGTCCACATTCAGGTGAATCCAGAACAACGGGTCTTCGGCCATTGGGTAAAGCTCCCTGTAGAAATTAAGGTAGTCTTCGTCTTTAAGGTCAGATGGTTGCTTAGTCCAGATAGGGGTAGTGTTGTTGATGATGTTATCAACTTCTATGTCCTTGTGTTTTGGTTTGCCTTCTTCGTCTTCTCCGTCTTCTGTATATTCCGTTTTTGTACCAAATTTTACCGGAACAGGGAGGAACTTACAATATTTATCGAGGATGCCCTGAAGCTTCCATTTATCTAAAAATTCTTCGCTTTCAGCATTGATGTAGAGGATGATGTCAGTACCTCTTGTAGCGCGGTCTCCGGCTGAAATTTCGAATTCGGTGCTGCCATCGCAGATCCAGCGGGCAGGTAATGCACCGTCCTGATAAGAAAGTGTATTGATCTCCACTTTATCAGCCACCATGAACGCGGAATAAAAACCAAGACCGAACTTACCAATCAATTCATTAGCATCTTTTGCGTCTTTGAACTTATCGAGGAATTCGGTTGCTCCGGAGAAAGCGATTTGATTGATGTATTTTTTAATCTCTTCGGCTGTCATTCCAAGACCATTATCGCTGATGGTAATTGTCTTTTTGTCAGCATCGAACGCGACTTCTACCCTGCCCTCACCTACTTCGCCATTGTAATGACCCATGGCACCGAGGCGGGTAATCTTCTGTACTGCATCTACTGCGTTGCTTACGAGCTCACGCAGAAAAATCTCGTTATCAGAGTATAAAAACTTCTTAATGATGGGAAAAATATTTTCCGTGTGGATGGATATGGTTCCTTTTTCCTGCATAGTATTTTCGTTTTTAACAGGAACCTGCAATAGGTGTTCCAAAGTAGATGTATGGGACAAAATGGCAGAGAAGGTGAGAGCGGGAAAGAGAGCGGGAGCGCGGGGGTGGTGATGCGATAGAGGGGAGTTAGAATACTTGGTGAAGCGGTGGTTGGAAGCCAATTAGTTTGGGCTGGTGACAGTCTGCGACGCGAAGAATGGGCTACAGAACTTTGCAAGGGGGCTATTAATTGGCTGCTACTCATACACATCTTTGCGATGCCGCACCCTTCTGATATCAATAACCTCAATTTGTCTGCAATTGAATAAATAATCCTGTAGTCGCCAACCCTGATTCTCCATAAATAATCGTGGGTTGCTTTTAGTTTTTTACAACCCGATGGGCGAGGTTCTAAAGCAAGGTTGTCAATAGCGGCCCCGACCTTTCTTACGACTGACACCGGCAAATTATCCAAATCTTTCTCAGCGCTGCTACTGACTACTATTTGGTACATTATAGTTTACCTTTTTCCTTCAGCGATTTTTTTACCTCGTTCCAACTGCGTTTGGGCTCGTCTTTGCGTGACTCGGCAACGATAACGTCAAGGAAGTCTTCAATTTCTTCCTGATGTTCCTCAAGAACCTTCATATCAATAACTACTGCCGTTCTGCGATTCTTGTCGTCGGAAATATAATTTACTCCTTTCATGATACGCCTTTGCACAAAAATACGAAGTTAAAACGAAACGTTTCAGGGTATAAAAAAGCGCATTACAGGCTAAAATTAGATCTGGGAGAAATTGCCCACCTTGCTGGTTTCTGCCTGATTGCTTTTTGCTGCGGCAGTAGGGAGACTGCGGGCCGCAAGGGAAATCGAGAGCGGGAAACAGAGCGGGAGCGTGGGGTTGATGCGATAGAGGGGTATTTGAATATTTGGAGGTGCGGTGGTTGCAAACTGCGGAGTTTGGGGCAGACGCAGGTAATCAAAACGAAGGATGGGCTACAGGCCTGCGCGAGGGGTGCTGTCAATCCCGGCTTGCTTGAGTATTGAGAGGAATGTTCCTTTTTTCAAATCTTTGCCACCATGCACAGGAACTATTACTGTTTTGTGGGTTGCTGCATTGTAGTATACCTGATGCGACCCACTGGCTCGCTTGTATATAAAACCATTTTTCTCGAGCAGTTTAATCAAAT
>CAILMA010000319.1 GCA_903835145.1 uncultured Bacteroidota bacterium | reverse complement strand
GTGTATTTTATTTTATCGGCTTTCCTAAACAACGCATTGACTATTTTTTTTAGTTTCATAACAATAATTTCATTTGCAGTTATCCACATGAAATTCACACGATAAACACACAGAATTCTGTCATTAAACCATCAAATTGATGGTTTTTTTGTTCATTTTCGGCTAATTTTAATCTTAGATTAATAATTTAGCCGAAATAGGTAACAATTACCGCTTTATTTTTTCACGAAAACGATATTTAATGCTATGAATTTTCGAAATATTTTTTACTTTTACAGGAAGTTAATTATCTTTACGAGAATTAGGGCTGTGGCTAACCTATCAATGTGCCCCTATTTGTGCGTGATTTAGCTGATTTTTTAAGGCATTTTATTGAATTTATTCAAATTTTGTTTTAGATAGAGTCAGGTCTTTTGTTGAATCCCTTTTCATTCTGTCGAAATGCAGAAAAATAGGTTTAGTTAGTTTTTGAATTTTGTAAAATATATTTTTAAATAAAATGAGTATGTATATGAAGAGTACACATTTAGCATTTTCCTTGTTTGTAGCGGCAACCTCTTTGTCTATGTATTGTAGTGCGCAATCGCAACAATCACGTATCAGACCGGTAATACCATACGAACACGCCAAATTATCTGCTCCTCCGGGAATGGTTTACGTCCCAGGTGGTACTACTATTATTAAGTACAGCCAGCAGGAATCAGATAGCACTTGTGTGAAAAAGGTTAGCCTTAGTTCGTATTTTATCGACAAATGCGAAGTAACCAACCAACAATACAGGCAATTCGTACATTGGGTTTTAGACTCATTGGCGATTGTAAAGTACTTGAACGATGATAAGTACTATAAAGACGCAAAGGTGACCGATTCTAATCTGAAGGTTACTGTCGTTAGGCGTATCAACTGGTCAAAAGTTGATCATAAAGCTATATTTGAAAGCCCTGAAACAAGAAGCCGCCTTGGTGCTATGCTCGATGAAAGGGGACAGATCAGAAGGGATTCTTGCCTATTCTCTTACACCTACCTTCGTGCAAACGGAACAAATCCTAAGAACAAAGTTGGTACCTATGCCACAGAAGCTGTCAATGTGTTTCCTGACGAAGAAGTATGGGCAAAAGACTTAACAAATGCACAAACTGACATCCTCGTTGAAAACTATTTCAACAGTGCACCTTATGACGACTATCCTGTTGTTGGTGTAACCTGGAAACAAGCTCGCGCTTTCACTTACTGGCGTTCAATTACCGGCAACGGTTTTTCTGAAGTTGCTGATTATATGCAAGATTATCACCTTGCTTTCAGTCTTCCATCAGAAGCACAGTGGGTTTATGCTGCTCAGCAAGACATGAGAGGCAGAAATAATATGCTTAATGCGGCTGAAAATAACGCAAAAGAAGTGAAGGACGAAAAAGGCGACAAGCCTTCTGCTGATGCTGGTAAAGCTGAAAAAGGAAAGAAATCTAAAGTGAAAAAAGGTAAAGGAAAAAGCGACTCTTCTGCTGTAGTTGCAGCTCCAACCCCTGCTGATAATACACCAACTGATGCAAACTCCAGCTGGACTTCATCTACTTCTACTACAGTTGATAACTCAGCTGCATTAAAGAATGATACATTGGCTTTCTACGATCCAGCAGTTCCAGATGACAAAACTTCTATCCCTTCTGACAAAAAAGGCTTGACAGCTAATTTCAAACAAGAAGAAGGTGATTATACCGGCGATGGCTCTCCATTTACTGTTCCGGTTATGTCTTATGTTCCAAATGATTTTGGTGTTTACAACATGGTGGGTAACGTAGCTGAGTGGTGTCTTGACGCTTACAGTCCTTCTACTTTCGCATTCGTATCAGATATAAATCCTGTTTTATCTTACGATGCCGATTCTACTGATGCTGATCCAATGCGCCGCAAAGTTGTTCGTGGTGGTTCTTTCTTAAGCAATGCTAAAGCGCTTAGTCCATTTTCAAGAGAGTTCTATACTCAGGAAACTGAACATTGCTTTATCGGATTCAGATGCGTAATGGCTGCTCCTGAAATTTTGACCAATGTGACTTCAACACGTAGAAAATCAACGTCAAAAAAAAATAAATAATTAAATCTCAATTTAATCAAATTTTTCCCGAACCAGATAATTAACATCAATCCATTAAAATTCAAATAAACTATGAGCAGTTATCCTCAACAAAAAGGTAAAAAGAAAATTGGTCTTAATTCAGTAATCTCGTGGGGTGCGAGCGTCGTGATCATCGGTTTGATGTTCAAAATTCTCCACTTAAAAGGTGGTGGATTGATGATCGCACTCGGTCTGATGACAGAATCTATTCTGTTCTTCATTCTTGGTATCGCTGCAATGACTGTGGAAGAAGCTACACCAACCGCAGATGACAAAAAAGCATCAGGTCTCGATGACTTACTTGCAACGGCTATCAGCCCTGCAGTTATTCAGAAATTGAGCAAAGGTTTCGAACAATTCAATAAAACAGTTGAATCAGTTAATCAGGTTGCTGGTGCAGGCGCTGCAGGTCAGGCAATGGTTAAAGAAATTGAAACTGCTACTGTTGATTTAAAGAAATTCCGCGAACACGTTAATGGCATCGGTGCAAATTTTGATGCTTTCGGTAAAACGCTTCAGTCTATCAATCAAATGTCTATTGCTTCTCAGACCATGCTGAAAGACTTCGAATCAGCAAGTCAAGGTATGAAGCTGTATGCAAAAAATATGACTGATATGAATGCAAGTTTTGATACATTCAATAAGACACTTCAGGCTATTAATCAAATGACTGCTTCGTCTCAGACAATGTTGAAGGAATTTGAAGCTGCTACTCAGGGCATGAAGGCTTATAATAAAAACATCACTGATTTGAGTAAAATCTACTCTGCTCAGTTAGAAGCTTTCAGGAAAAACTAATCAGAATCCATCCACCTTTTAAAATAAACAACAACTACGCATGGCAGGAGTAAATGAAACACCCCGGCAAAAGATGATGGGTATATTGTACCTGGTACTGCTTGGTCTTGCAGCCACTACAATATCTGACGAGGTTCTTGATGCCTTCAGGAATTTGTCAGTTGGGTTAGAAAGTTCAACTAATAATGTACAAACCGCTATAAGTCAATCTTTTGATAGATTCGCTGCAAGTAAACTTAAAGATGACCCCACTCGTGCTAAGCCATACTGGGACAGGGCTAATAAAGTAAAAGCTGCTGCTGGCGAATTAGATAGCACTATTGCAAGTATTAAAGCTGATTTTGTGAAGCAATGTGGTGGATTCGATTCATCAGAAGGCGATTACAATAACAGAGAAGATGTCGATATTGTTCCACGCACCATGATGCTTAAAGGTCGTGCTGATGAGTTGAAGAAGAAAATTGAAGATACCAAGGCGAGGATTATTGCTGAATTAGATCCAGCTGATCGCGCAGGTTTCAAAATGTCTTTGAATGCTGACGATCCACCAAGGAAAGAAGGTATCAAAAAGACTTGGCAGCAGAACTTTTTTGGAGATAACATTCCATTGACTGCCGCACTTACCGCATTATCTAAAATCTCTTCTGATTTAAGAAATACCGAGTCAGAAGCAATTAAAAAAATACTTGGAGACGTTTCTAAAACAGACCTCGTATTGGACCAATATGCTGCAATCGCAGTGCCAACAACTTCAAGCTACGTTTTGAGAGGTCAGCCTTATTCTGCTGAAGTGTTTTTGACAGCGTTCAGTAATACATTGAACCCTGAGATTTCAGTTGGTGGTCAGGTATTGAGCGTTGCTGATGGTAAAGGTATTTATACCGTTAACACATCCGTTGAAGGTGAGAAAAAATGGTCTGCTACAATTCGAATGAAGAAAGCTGACGGTTCAATGGGAGAGTGGAAGACACCAGAAATGTCTTATCGCGTTGCAGCCCCTTCTGCTGCCGTGTCTCCTGACAACATGCTTGTATTCTATATTGGTGTTGATAACCCAATTACAGTTTCAGCGCCAGGTACACCTGCTGAAAAACTTCACGTATCTGTTGATAATGGTGCTCTTTCTGGAAAAGGTGGTGCTTATATCGTTCAGCCTAAATCTTCCGGCATTGCAAAGGTTACTGTAATGGGTGAGGATGAAAAAGGTAAACAAGTTAGGCTCGGTGAAACTTCATTCCGCGTAAAAAGATTGCCTACTCCTAAAGCTAAGTTTGGTGGTAAGAGTGGTGGTCCAGTGCCAAAGGCTCAGATGACATCAACCGACAGGTTGTTTGCTTCTCTTGATGATTTCGAGTTTAAAGCACAATTCAATGTTAACCACTTCAAGCTTTATATCGCAAAACCAAGGGTTGATGCACAGATCTTCGAAGTTAGTTCTAACGTTCTTACTGCGCAGATGAAGGCTGGTTTAAGTGGCTTG
>CAILMA010000318.1 GCA_903835145.1 uncultured Bacteroidota bacterium | reverse complement strand
GTTCTTGATGAACAGATTGCAACAATCGTTGAGAAACTTAAGAATGCCAAGCGCCCTGTAATTCTCGCTGGTCATGGTATTCGGATATCTGGTGGACTTGAGCAGTTTATGGCTCTTTTACAACAGGTGAATATTCCCGTTGTGACTACATTCAATGGCATGGACCAGTTGCAGGAAGACCAACGAAATTACATCGGCAGGTTTGGTACCCTCGGCAACCGTGCCGGCAATTTTTGTGTGCAGAATGCTGATGTGTTGATTACGCTGGGTACCAGGAACAATATTCGTCAGGTAAGTTACAACTGGGAGTTTTTTGCAAGAGAAGCCTATAAAATAGTAGTGGATATAGATCCTGCTGAATTGCAGAAACCAACCGTGAAGCCAGACTTGCCAGTGTGTGCCGACGCTAAAGATTTTATCGTTGGCCTTTCAAAAGGTATCGGAGCTGAACTTAACGGGATGCATCAGGACTGGATGGACTGGTGTAAAGTACGTAAAGAAAAGTACCCATCGGTACTGCCAGAATACCGCAAGCAGCAAGAGGGTGGCGTACATCCGTACTACTTTATGGAGGTTTTAGGCGAGTGCGTGCCCGCAGGTGGCATTTGCGTAGCGGGTGATGGTACGGCCTGTGTAGCGCCTTTTCAATCTATGCCGATATCTCGGAAATTCCGTGTGTTCTGGAACAGTGGTTGCGCCTCAATGGGTTACGACCTCCCCGCATCAATAGGTGCTTGCGTAGCTAATGACTTCAAAGATGTAATTTGTATAGCCGGTGATGGCAGCCTGCAAATGAATATTCAGGAATTGCAGACTGTAATTCATCATAAGATGCCCATTAAGATATTATATCTTAACAATGATGGTTACATATCTATAAAACAAACGCAAGATGGTTTCTTCGGTGGCAACCGCGTTGGTAGCGACCCAAAGTCAGGTGTAAGTTTCCCTGATATCATAAAACTTGGTGCCGCCTACGGGTTTAAGACTTGTAGAATAACCAGCCATGCCAATTTGAAAGAACAGATTGAGCAGCTGCTAAAAGAAGAAGGACCGGTGATTTGTGAAGTGATGCTGGTGGAACAATATAAGTTTTTCCCTAAAGTAGCATCTAAGCGACTGGACGATGGCCGCATGATATCAGCTCCGCTTGAAGACCTGGCACCGTTCCTTGACCGCGAAGAGTTTCGTTCAAATTTATTTATAAGTGAGTATATTGGCTAATTCTCATTATTTTAGCATTTTAATATCGTTTAAAACCTGTAGTCTGTGAATTTATTAGAGAGAAAAATGGTTGACCAATTGATTGATTTGAAAGAAAATCATTTTGCAATTGGCATTAAAGCTGAATTTGAAGCAGAAGGTACACGCCTTGAAGAAGCCCTTCGTCTTAAAGAGGTTATTACTAAAGCAGGCCTTGACCTTACAATAAAGATTGGTGGCTGTGAGGCCCTGAAAGATATGTATGATTCCCGTTCAATAGGGGTTACTCGTATTGTTGGGCCAATGATTGAAACGCCTTATGCGTTAAAGAAGTTCCTTGCGTGTGCTAATCTTGCTTTTCCTGAAGAGGAAAGGAAAGAAGTTGACTTCCTTATCAATGTGGAAACTATTTCTACTGTTAAGAATTTTGACGATATGCTACTATTGCCAAACATATCAGAACTTAAAGGTGTGGTAGTTGGAAGGGTGGATATGACCGGCTCCATGGG
>CAILMA010000317.1 GCA_903835145.1 uncultured Bacteroidota bacterium | reverse complement strand
ATATACTTTTACAAAAAATTTCATCTCTGCCAGCAGCAATTAAAAGTAGGGATTCACACACTTAATTTCCAGTTTTCACCGTTAAACAAATCACACAAACGGCCACTAAAAACATACCATTATACTAAATGTTCTCTTCGCTTCCTCCATCTGTACTTTACCTTATAGCCCTGACCGCATCGCTGTGCATCAGCCTGTATTCTGTAAAGAAGATAATATTCATAACAAGGAAGCGAAAGATATTTGACATACCGGATAACGTAAGGAAATTCCATGGGGCTCAGATACCCAGCCTTGGCGGAATAGGCATATTCATTGGCTTTATAGCTACAGTGCCTTTTTTTGTACATCATGAAGTTGAAGGCTGGAATTTCGTAGTTATTTCAGCTACAATCTTGTTTTTTACGGGCATCTATGATGACATAATGAACATGCGCCCCTCAAAAAAACTGCTTGCGCAATTCATCGCATCGGCGGTCACCGTTTACTTTGCTGACCTAAGAATTGTGTCGCTCTACGGCATCTTGGGTATTCAGGAAATACCCTATTGGCTTAGCGTTGGGCTGACTACTTTTTTATGTACGTTTTTTATAAATGTTTTTAACTTTATAGATGGTATTGACGGGCTTGCCTGTATGATTTCCATGCTGTGCACTGGCATACTGGGAGGGTTATTTGCCGTATATGGCGGCACTGCACAGGCCTGCATGGCTTTTTGCCTGACAGGGGCTACAGGTGGCCTTCTTTTTTACAATTACGCGCCAGCCGAGATCTATATGGGCGATACCGGCTCTATGGTGAATGGGTTCTGCATTTGGGTGCTCGCCATTTTGTGGCTCCGCCGGTTCGATGACTTTACCCTCCCTGCCGGCACAATAGTGCATTCGGCTGCAAGTGGCATGCTTATAGCCGCAGCAATCATTTTCCCACCTATATTTGATGCACTCAGGGTATTTGCCATTCGTGCGTCTAAGGGTATATCACCACTAAAAGCCGACCGCAGGCACCTGCATTACTACCTGCTTGATTCGGGGCGAAGCCATGCTGCCACCGCCTGGCTGCTCGTTGCTGTGAATTTGACTACAGTAATCATTGCCGTTGTATTACAAGATGCTCCACCTTTGCTCGTGCTCGGGTGTATTACTGTTCCTTCTTTTATTACAGCAGTTGTTGCATCCCGTTTGAGGCGAAATTCACTTGTAGCATGAGACCGAAAACCCTGATTTGTTTCTTTTTGCTTTCAAGTTTTGCAATTTGCAAGGCCTTGGCCCAGGATGCAGGTTGTTTTAAAGACGAAGAAGGTACCTTGACTTTATCAGTAACAGACAAGGAATTTTGCGGGTATGATAACTACATTTTCGGGGAGATTCATGATGTAGCTGCAGTTCCGGCAATCAAATTGGCCATTATAAAATACCTTAACCAGACCCGGGGCATCAAAGACATATACCTGGAAGTAAGCCAGAGTGCCGCTTTGCTCTACAACAGGTATCTGGCCACAGGAGATACCAATTATATTACCCACCCCGCACTGGTTTATAATTCATCGGAAGAGGGCAGGAAATTCTGGCGAGCATTATACAACTACAATCATGGCAGCAAAAACAAGGTTACGATACATGGCATTGATTTTGAGCGAATGGAGTTTTTAAAAGCGTTGAAAATACTATCGCCACAGAACAAAACCCGACCAAGTTCTATTAACTGCTTACTGTTATTCGCTGATACTGCAAACATTGAAAAGGTGAACTCAGACACGCTTGCAGCGGTGTATGAACGGTACCGGAAAAATCTGCAACAAAATGAAACGGACTACAAAGCTTACTACGGTGAAAATTACAATACGGTAAGGGCAATACTACTGAACGAAAACACGCTCCTGGGATACGCGAAACGAAATGTAACCATGTATGCGTCATTGAAAAAACAAGCCCGCAAAAGAAAATGGGTTTGCTTTGTGGGCGTAAAACATGTTGATAACAGCGCGGAGGGCATGTTTTCCAGACTTGTTGCGAATGACGCAACGATTGCAGGTAAAACTACCTCGATTGCAATGATATATAAAGTTGCAAGTTCGGGAAAAACGGCCTATCGCGGCCCGGCAAGCTATTGCCACGAAACGCAGGCAATGGACTTCATATATGAACATGCGGGGAAAACCTGTACTTACAGCCTGAAAAAATCGAGTTGGTATAAAGAGTCAGG
This sequence comes from uncultured Bacteroidota bacterium, assembly GCA_903835145.1. Classification (GTDB taxonomy): domain Bacteria; phylum Bacteroidota; class Bacteroidia; order Chitinophagales; family Chitinophagaceae; genus Flavipsychrobacter. The sequence continues at coordinate 103 of CAILMA010000317.1, read as the reverse complement.
CATAGAAAAGATATCAGATTATATGTTACTCATCAAGTAACTATGGAACAATGACGAAATAAATCCCACCATCTGACTTGCTCTTTTTCATTTCTGCATCGTT
>CAILMA010000316.1 GCA_903835145.1 uncultured Bacteroidota bacterium | reverse complement strand
CGCTCGGGGCGAACTGCCGAGACAAAAAAAGAGTTGATAGGAATAGTTTTTCTAAAAAGGAAATTCCAAAACAGCAGTTAAGCTACTCTGGAATTTCATAAGGTTTTTATTTTATTGTATCTACCTGATTAGGGTAAAGCTACCTGATTTCGATACCTGCGTATTGTTCACACCAATAAACAAATTGAGCGAATACATGTAGGTGCCGAGGTCAGCCGGAGTGCCTTTATACATACCATCCCAGCCTTTTGAACGAGTGTCAGATGTAAAAATTAATTCGCCCCATCTGTCGTAAACATTAAACTGATAGCCTGAAAACGGACATCCTGGTTCTATTGTTGGTCTGTACATATCGTTCAATCCATCTCCGTTAGGAGTAAAAGCCGATGGCATATCCACCCAGCAATTGCAATACTCGGTAGTTACACGAACGGTATCCAGGATTTCGCATTGTCCCTTAGTGATGAAGACCCACCATGTTCCACTTTCTGAAACTACTCTTGAAGGCGATGTAACTCCATCGTTCCACACTACCGATGCGCCATCAGGAATGTTGCAGTTCATTTGGTATTGGAAAGGTGTTCCTTTACACACGAATGTATCAGGAATATTTTGGGCGAGGTAATCAAAGGTTACATTAATGGTATCTGTCGCTGAGCACCCACCTTCAAACACACTAACTGTATAGGTTCCAGTATGGTCGGCAGAATAAGTTTGGCCTGTAAAGCCATCCTGCCACATATATTTTACATATGGTCCGGTAATAGGTACTGTGATTGGGTAGTTCATACACACTGTGGTGTCCGGGCCTAATGTAAAGGTGAAACTGGAGAAAGTGACATTGAAAGTGTCTACTAAATCAGAGCAAGCGCCAGCTGCATCCACATAGTAGATACCTGTTGTAGAAACCCCAAGATTTGTGTTCGTGCTTCCATCCTGCCAGGTATATGATAGATAACCTGACGGTGGCCCTTGCAATATTATAGTTCCTTCAAGGAAACAAACCAATGTGTCTACTGTTTTACCAATTGTTAAAGAACGAGGTGTCAGGTATACATGAGTCGTGTCAAAAATTGAGTTGCCACATGCATCATGTACCAGCACCCAATAAGTTCCTGCTGAAGATACGCTAAGTGTAGAACCAGTAGAACCGTCATTCCATAAATACGATGCATATCCTGTAGGACCAGAAAGTGTTATTGGCGCAGATGAAACGCAAACCGTAGTATCGAAGCTGTGGATAGTGGTATCGAACGGAAGGTGTGCCACATAAATCGTATCAATATCTAAATGGCAGCCGTTATTTATCAGTACGTAGTATGTTCCGTAATTTGTTATGCTCCTGCTGGCAGTTGTTACACCGTCGTTCCATAGGTAGGCTGCACCCACTGTATCTGCCGAAAGTGTCATTGGATTAGCTGTTGAAACACAAGCAGTAGTATCGTGGTGGCTGAAGATAGTATCTCCACCGCCGACAGCCCAATAAACATTAGTGATACCAAAACCCATAGACGTTCCACCTGCAAGTGTCAGTGCACTGGATGTGAAACCACATCCGCTACCAGACACATTAGGTGAATTTATTGCTTCAAGCGTAGTTGTTGAGTAAGCAGTACCAAAATAGATTTTGCCATCTGGCCCGAGCCTGAGGTCGGTTCCACTTGTAGACGTTACAGAATAAAGGGTTGACCGTATCGCTGCGGCTGTAGACCCGGTTATATCCCACTGGTTGATGCTGGAACCAAATTCTTCACCATAATACTTGGTGTTATCAGGGGAAAATGAACCGCCATAATAGCTATGGGTTGAGTCAAGGACGCGACAATTAGATACGATCCCTGTAGTAGGGTCGAAGTCATAAAGCTCGCAACCTGCGCCAGTACCAGTACTGTATTGATTAAGTCCAATTTTTGTTCTATCCGGGCTTACTTTTATTGTACCAACTGAATAGGCGGAAGTTCCGGAAAACGTACCAACACGAGAAGTAACCGGAGTGCTGGCGAAACCGGCTGAATTGATGTTATAAGCATAAAAAATGGCAGAATCTACATGGTGTATTAATAACCAAGTATTACAACTGTTTCCAGGAATTGTAATCATTTTTTCAGCAAATAGGTCACCAACCGCTGTACCAATAGTGGAAGAAACAACGTCGCCAAGTCCACCCGACAGCGTCATATCTACTTTGCAATATATAAGATGGCTAAAACCAGTTGATGCGTAATATGATTCCAGCGAGAAAACATAATACTGTGTAGAGGATCCTGGAACGGAAGCAATAACTGAACCCTGCGTGGTACTTGAAATGCCCCAGCTGGCTGGGGCGATGCCGGACGCTGCTGACGTCATTACCGTTCCGGTGCGATCATAGACATAATAACCATCAGTATAAAACAACATAGCCCCGGAGGCATCACAAACTGATGCACAGCCCTCGCCGGTGCTGATACTGCACGAGCCCGCTACCGGCGTCCCGCTTGTAAAGTCAACTTTAACACCCGATCCAAACGTCCAGATCTTATTTTGATTAGCTGTGTACTGAGCCTCCAAAAATGTCGAATAGCCTAAGAAAAGGAATACGAAGAAAAATATTTTTTTCATTTTAAATATATTGATTGCGTCATGTAAGTTAATGGTGATTAGTAAATGTAATGAAACTCTGACAAATGAACAAATTGTTATGACTCGTTGTGTAAAAATATTTTTTTTTCAACTAAAAGTTAAATAAAATGTGCTCAGAATTGCAATTAACGCCTGTTTTAGCACATGTTTTTTGAGAAATAAAAACGATTTAATTGAATAAAAATGTTGTGTCTTATCGAAGCAATGTGATATTTCCATGTTTGCTCACGACCGTTCCAGCACTGCTCACAGCTTGTATTTCGTAAACGTATACATCCTGAGGTTGAGGTTTGCCATTGTAAGTGCCATCCCAACCCAGACTTACGTCTTTAGAATCAAATACCATGTTGCCCCAGCGGTCGAAGATGTGGAAGTAGTTGAGTTTGGCTTCGCCTTCAAGTATTATTTTAAACTGACCGTTTACTGTTCCTCCGGGCGTAAAGGCATTAGGAACAGCGACTATGCTTTCCGCGCTTAAAACTATGCTGATAGAATCAACAGCTACGCAGCCATTGTTGGTGGTGCCTACAACGATATACTTAGTGTCTGAAGTCGGGTTAATAACCGGATCTGAAATTGTAGCGTCATTCAGGCCAGCTGGCGGGAACCATGCAAATGCAACACAATTCGTTGCGGGGTTCACCTGGTAGCTTTGACCGGGATAAATTGTGACTGAGTCAGGGATTGAAATTAAGGCGTTTGGCCATACGGTAACATTAACGCTCAGGGTATCCAAACACCCTGCTGCACTCGTAGCCACAACAGAATAGTTAACACTGCTGATTGCTTTTACCCATGGGGTAGCAGAAAGGGAATCGGAAAGATATAGGCTTGGGAACCAACGATAGGAAGCTGCACCTGATGCGATCAGTTGCGCTGAGTCATGCGGGCACATACTTATATCGCTGCTCAGCGCAGCAAACTGCCCCGGGTTTACTATTATTTTCGTGGAGTCTATACCTGTACAACCTGCCGTGGTGGTAACAGTAAGTATATAATTGGTTGTGGTACCTGCAGTGTAAACTACATTTGGAGTGGTCGTATTATCAAGGAACAAAGCAGGTGACCAGCT